>QKCC01000124.1 GCA_003245835.1 Spirochaetales bacterium
CCCTTTGCCGCAAACAGCCGTACGATGTACTTATTCATTTTCCCGCCGAGCACCATGTCGACAACATCCATCTCGGCAGGACTTGTCTTGCGCACCCCGTTCTCGAATACAGCCTCAAGCCCGAAAACAGCCGACACCTTCGTCACCTCGGCGCCTCCGCCGTGTACGAAAAAGAAACTGTACTGATCTTTCAGCGCGAACATCTCTTCGGCAAGGTCCGCCAGTGCCGCCTCGTCCGAAGCCGCGCGTCCGCCGATCTTTATTAAAACCTTCTTCATCTACAGTTCCCCGTAAACGCGCAGACCTTCAGTCTCTTCAAATCCGAAGCGGATATTCATATTCTGTACAGCCTGGCCCGAAGCTCCCTTCACAAGGTTGTCGATTACCGAGAACAGCATCAGGCTGCGCCCCTCGATCTTCCAGCTTATCCGGCATGAGTTCGACCCCCATACGTCGCGCGACTGCGGAAGCCGTCCGCCGTCCCATGCAACAAAGGGTGAGGAACCGTAGTATTTTTCATAAAGGCTGTTCATCGCCTCGTCATTCAGCCCCGAAGCAGCTTCTTTCGGCAGGTCGAGGATTGTCGTAACCTCCATACCGCGCTTCAGCGGAACAAGGTGCGGCGTAAAAAACAGGTCGGCGTCTCCGCCCCCGAGCGCCGCGTCGAGCTCTTTCTTGATCTCCGGCTGGTGCCTGTGGCTCTTTCCGGGTGAATAGGCGCCGCAGTTCTCGGTGCGCTCGACAAACAGGTTGTTGACAGCCGCCTTCCTTCCCGCGCCCGAGATTCCCGACAGGGCGTTTATAACAATCTTGCCGTCCACGCCGAATTCCTTCAAAACAGGAATCAACGGCAGCAGGCTTGCAGTAGGGTAGCAGCCCGGGTTTGAAATCAGGCCGGCGCTCTTGATATCGTCGCCGTAAACCTCGCAGAGCCCGTAAACCGCCGCGTCGAGCAGATCCTGACGCTCAGGGGGCTGCCCGTACGCCTTCTCAAAGACAACCGGGTCTTTAATCCGGAAATCCGCCGACAGGTCAATCACGACCGAATTGCCGAAAAACGGCGCACAGACCTTGGCTGATTCAAGGTGCGGCAGGGCGGCAAAGACAACCTCCGGTTTCATTGCCGTCGCCTCATCAACGCTTACAAGCTTCCCGCCAGTACAGCCGGTCTTCTTTCCAAGCGCGGTATAAACACCCGGATCAACCTCTTTAAGGTCCATTCCGGCCCTCGAGGATGATACCGCCGCTATCTCGTCAATATGCTGATGCTCCGACAAAAGACGGAGAAGGATCATTCCGGTATACCCGGTTGCGCCAAGTATTGCTGCTTTCATTCGATTCCCCTGAAAAAGTTCTCTATTTCGGCACGGCTGGCTCCTTCGGACAGAAGGACAAAAATCGTGTCGTCACCCGCGACAGTTCCGAGAATCCCCGGAATCGCCAGGTTGTCAATCGCCGCCGCCACCGAATTCGCATGGCCGACGAGAGTTATAATCATACACATATTTCCCGAAAAAGCTAAAGATATAAAACCCCGTTTAAGGTCCTCGATATACACAGAGGACGCCGGCACAGCCTGCTTCGGTTTGTTGAAACCCGGCACACTGTACATATAGCCGTCGGTCCCGTCCGAAATCTTGGCAACCTTCAGCTGCTTCAGGTCTCTCGAAAGCGTAGCCTGGGTAACCTCAAAGCCTTCTTTCTGCAGTTCGGACAATATCTGTTCCTGGCTGCTGATCCTGTTTTCGCGGATAATTCGCTTAACTGTCTCCATTCGTTCTGCTTTTTGCATTCAGATCCTCTGTATAAATATACTAAATGGTTGCATAAATATACAGATATTATCGAAGTATGACAATATAAATTCAGTCGAAATTAATTATTTTTTGGGGCGGGTCCGTGCTCCTCCCGGTAACCGGACGGACCCCGAACCGGGCTTTCCGTTCCAACGGACAATCACCGGCTTTGCTCCGACGGCAGGCCGTCAGGACCCCCGGCTACCTCCGGGCCGCCGATCAGCCGGGGTCCGTTTCCCCTTCAATCCCTCCCGCGGGAAAAAACAGCTGAAGTATATAAATACTCAATCCGGCGTATTAACTGTGAAGCGCGGCTGTGGGACCCTATGGAGAAGGAAAAAATCAAGAGGATCCGAGCCTTTTTTCGTTTACATAGGGTGCAGCAAACACCCAATCCCATGATTGATCTCTGCCGGAGATCTTAACAAACCGCAGAAGCATATAAATACTAAATCCGGCGGCAGCTGTGATGCGCGGCTGCGGGGCCTCGTGAGGACAGAAAAAATTTCAGTCTTCTGAACCTTTTTCTGTTCACACGGGGTGCAGCAAGCCCCGAATACTGAATTGATTGCTACTGGGAGTCAAAATAACCCCTGAAACATATGAATATTAAATCCGGCAGCAGCTGTGATGCGAAGCTGCGGGGCCTCATGAGGGCTAAAAAAATCGCAGTCTTCTGCGCCTTTTTTAGCTCGCATGGGGTGCAGCAAGCTCCGTTTTTGCAATTGATCGCTGTCGGATTTAACATTATTATAATGCCTATGGAATGCAGACCAGGATGCGCAGCTTGCTGTATAGAAGCTTCAATAGCTGAAAAGATACCCGGCATGTCCGGCGGAAAACCAGGAGGGGTTCGCTGTGTGAACCTCAATGAAGACAACCTCTGCAGCATCTGGAACCGGCAGGATTACCCTGCAGCCTGCAGAAACTTTACCCCTACGCTTGAGTTCTGCGGTCAGTCCAACGAAGAGGCAATGCGCCTGATTGCAGCCTTTGATAAATTGACTACACCCGATGGGGTATAATCTGATTGATAGTCAGTAAAATATACCCGATCAGGTATAAATTTTTACCGAGTGGTATGCCGGCTCTTCATAGGGATGGGCAGCTTTTAAGGCTGCTATTGCGCTATCAAGGCATTCCTCGGTGCAGAGCATCTCTACCCTGAACTCATCGACTCTTTTAATTTTACCCTTTTCGCCGATGAAGGCATTGCTGTTTTCAAGCGGCCTGAACTGGCCTGTTCCGGCAGTCTGCCAGCTGCAGCAGTCATAGTTTCTGAATCTTCCCGCCCCTGCGTTAAACATGGCTGATTTGACTTCTTCAACGTGTGAACCAGGAACGAAAAAAACAATCTGGTACATTATTCCTCCTGTCCTCAATCCGTCAGATAATACTCCACGGTCGTGACAACGCGAACTTCCTTGATATCCGGATTATTGTTATCGCGCGGCGAAATGCTGAACTGTCCCTGTGACGCAGTTTTTATCTTGCCGAGGCTGCTGTCGGAATCGTCGGCGAACCGCTGCGCAGCCTTGCGGGCGTTCCAGGTCGCTTCTTCTATCATTCCTGGTTTGACTTCATTCAGGCGGTTGAAAATGTATTCAGTCTGCCAGCTGTTGCCGTTAAATACAATACCCTGCCTTCCTAGTTCGGACAGCGAACTCATCAGTTTTTTAACTGTGCCGATCTTTTCCGAATAGACAGTAATGGTCTGGGTCGAACTATACCTGAATTCTGCAGGAACATTATTGCTGTAGCTCATTGCCGATTTGTCCGTAACCGCGGGCGGCGAGACTGTTATTTCTTCACCGGATATTCCGTGTTCCTTGAGGAAAGCTATTATCTTTGTTGAATTACCTTCTATTTTTTTGTAGAGCGCCGCAGAATCATTGCCGGCTTCTGAAAATTCTATCGGCCATATTACGATATCAGCCGGATACTCCCTCTCCGAAAGCCCTTTGACGACCACCGTACGTTCAAGTGATTTGAATTTC
>QKCC01000186.1 GCA_003245835.1 Spirochaetales bacterium
TCAAAAGCAGTACTTCCAAATTCATCATCGTCAAAAGCGGTATCTCCGAACTTTTCATCTTCGTCAAAACCGCTGCTATCCAGCTCTGAATCATCATCAAAACTGAAATCCTCGTCATCATCCGTAGAAATAGAAGCTTCTTCGCTTTCAAAATTACCAAAATCCGGCTCTTCATCGTCGGAATCATCTTCACCGCCGAAAACCAGATCATCATCAGGAGAAGGCAGCTCACCGAAAGAATCCTCGAAATCCGAAGAAACTTCTTCGTCCATGCTGTCAAATTCCGTATCATCGAACACTGAATCAGTTTCTGAATCAGAATCATCGAAGGAAGGAACTTCATCAAACACATCTTCATCGAGTTCAAAATTGGGAGAACCAAGGCTGGCATCATCCAGTGATTCAAGACTTACACTCAGGCTCTGCTTGTCTTCTGATCCGGTGTCGCCGGCTACTGCATTCAGGTTGCCGTCCTTATCAATTCCGATGATCAGCTCAATTTCCGGTTCACCTTTCATTGCAGGCATTATATCTTCGATTACAAGGCTTCCGATATAAAGCGCATTTTTAAGAACCTCGCCTTTACCTTTATATAGATCAATCTGGACACTACCCTGATCGTCATTTACAGTAGTCAGCACGAGCCTCTTTCTGCCGGATGAATCCTCTTCCAGAATCGGAAAGAACGTACCGTCTGCTATCTTTATACCTATTGTAGAATTATCCATTTTGTAACCTCTATATCTAAACGTATTACCCGCTAAATCTTTTGTCAATAATTTTTATCAACTTGACATTTACTTTAGCAAACACAATAATAAACCATGCTATTATTGGAATCGTACGTATTAATCCCAATTGCAGTGTCTGTCATTGCTATTATTATCGTCGTATTGGTCATAAAAGGTAGAAAGAATTCTAAATCTAACTCAAAACTTGAAAAAGCAAGAGCGACCGACAGAAATGCACTTATAAAAGAAGCAAACAGAAGACTCACCCAGAACCCGAAAGACCCTGCAGCGCTGCTTTACCTCGCGGAACTCCATTACCAGGAGAAAAACTACGAAAAGTCATTCAAGCTTTTTGACATCCTGCTTGAGCTCTGCGCGACTGATCCGGATCTGGATGAATTCGATATAACTATCAAACATGCCATGAGCGCTGTCCATATAAAACAGTACAAAGCCGCATACAAAAGTTTTATGCTTGCGCGGGCGACTAATTCAGAACTGTTTATTATCAATTACCACCTCGGGTTTATTGAATATCTTCGAAAAAACTATGAGAAGGCGGCGGCCTTTCTGAGCCAGGCAAGAAACCAGAAATCCGATGATATTTTAACATTCAAATACCTCGGACTCAGCCTTTATAAAATGAACAGGTTCAATGACGCCGCCGACGCAATACGCAAGGCACTCGAACTGGACCCGGACAACAAGGAGCTGACATTCGCACTTGGCGAATGCCTGTACAATCTAGGACAGACGGACGCTGCGCTTAAGATGTTCGCCTCACTCAGGGCGGACATTCGATACGGAGCGCATGCCTGCATCTATTCGGGAACAATCTCGTCCAAATTCCGCAACTACGATCAGGCGGCAATGTACTTTGAACTCGGACTGAAGACCCCCGGTCTGAAGCGCGAAATGATTCTGGAACTTAAATACAGGCTTGCCAACACCTACATCAAAGCAGACAAGATCTCCAGCGCTATTCCGCAGCTTGAAGACATTGTCGCGAAAGATCAGAACTATAAAGATGCAATGTCGCTCCTCAAGCGCTTCGGCGAGCTTGATACCAACCTGAATCTTAAAATTTTTCTTATGGGCGACAGCGGCCGTTTTATCAGCATGGGCCGAAAACTGATTTCCGTACAATTTCCGAAAACCCGGATAAAGGTACTCGATGTATCTGCCCAGCAGAGCGATTATGTTGACATGACAGTAGATGTCAGTTCCAGTAAGTGGGAGGATGTAATCATATTCAGGTTCATCAGAACAAGCGGACAGGTCGGCGAGCTTATAGTCCGGGACCTTTACGGCAAGATCAAGGAGACCAAGGCCGGACGCGGAATATGCCTAAGCGCGGGTTCATTTTCCGAAGGAGCCAAGGAATTTGTTGAGGCCAGACTTATCGATCTGATTGAAAAGAAAGAGCTGGTTAAACTACTCACTGAGATTGAAAGTTCAAAATAAATTAGAATGAAATAACCACAAGGTGTCTGGGTTCCGTAAGAAAAGGAACCTTCAGGGGGTAAATGCTGTATTCATCTTCCCTGAGCTTTGCTGATTTGATATCGTGCGCTATCGTTTCACGCCTTGCTTTATAGGCCGCAATCGAACCGCTTTCAGCGGTAATCTTCTTTAAACTCCCGAAAAAATCGCCGAATTCCCTAAAAGCCCGCAGGGTAACAATATCGAATTTACCCGATATATTATTTAGATCAGAGTCAGCAACCGACACCCTGTCTGCAAGCCCAAGAAGCGCAGAAGAGGTCCTCAGAAAACCGGCTTTTTTACCGGAGCGTTCTATCAGGGTAAACCTTCGGTCCAGCATAAAGACAGCAAGAAGCAGCCCGGGAAGCCCCGCCCCGGAGCCGACATCCGCCACATTCTCACCCGGCAGCGCCTCAATCATCTTCAGCCCCGCAAGACAGTCGAGGATGTGCCTGATTTCGAGTTCCTGACGATCCCCGGCAGATACAAGGTTAAGCCGGCTGTTCCACATCTCGAGTTCGCTGATATAGAGATTAAGCTTATCCATCTGGGTTCCCGAACATGGTATTCCAAGTTGTTCGAGGCCTTCTTCAATCAGTTCAGACATCTTTTCTCCCCAGCGCGACTAGAAGCACGGCGATATCGGATGATCTGACACCGGAAATACGCGAAGCCTGCCCCACCGACATCGGCCTGATTGCCCTGAACTTCTCGATTGATTCCTTTGATATGCCCGCAACCCTGCCGTAATCGAAGTCGTCAGGAATCCTGAGGTTCTCCATGCGCTTGAACCGGTTTATCTGTTTCTGCTGCCGGCTTATATAACCTTCATATTTGATATCAATTGCCGCTATCTCGAGCCTCTGCATGTCGTGTTTCCTGAGTGAGGGCTCAAGAATAAGCAGATCATCAGCAGTGAAATCCGGAACCTTCATCAGCTTTTCAAAGCTGTCGCCGAGTCGCTCTTCAAGCCCCTCAATCCTGCCTGCGGCAAGGTCAAGGTCGGCCCTGCCGACCCTGCGGTGTGATAAGAGTTCCTTTATTTCATCAATTTCATGAATTTTTTCCGCAAGCGCTTCCTCTGCTTCAGCTGTTCTCAGCCCGGCATACCCGGCCTTTTCAGACAGCCTGATGTCGGCGGTATCGTGCCTCAGACAGAGCCTGTATTCCGCCCGGGAGGTAAACATACGGTAAGGCTCTTTTGTCCCGAGAGTAACAAGGTCATCAATAAGAACGCCGGTGTAAGCCTCTGAGCGGTCCAGAATCAGCGGCTCGCGTCCCTGCATATACATTGCGGCGTTAATTCCCGCAATCAGCCCCTGGCAGGCCGCCTCTTCGTAACCGGAGGTCCCGTTGGTCTGCCCTGCGCTGAACAGTCCCCTTATCCGCTTGCTCATCAGCGACGGCAGCAGCTGCCTCGGTTCGATGTAATCATATTCCACGGCATAACCCGGGCGCATAATACGCGCGTTTTCGAGTCCCGGAAGGGTTCTGATGAATTCTTCCTGGACGGTCTCGGGAAGCGATGATGATATTCCGTTCAGGTACATTTCATCCGAACCGAGACCCTCTGGTTCAACAAAAATCTGGTGCCGATCCCTGTCGGGAAACCTGACAACCTTATCCTCTATGGAAGGACAGTAACGCGGGCCGGTTCCGACGATTTTCCCGCCGTAAAGCGGAGATTTATCCATATTGGCGCGGATAATTCCATGCGTCTGTTCATTTGTATATGTCACAAAACAGGGCACCTGCGGACGGTCGATGCTGACGTTTGAAAAAGAGAACGGAACGATCTGTTCATCTCCGGGCTGTTCCTCCATCCGGCTGTAATCAATCGAAGAGGACGCTATTCTTGCAGGAGTACCTGTTTTCAGCCGTCCGATAGTAAACCCGAGCCGCCGCAGCGACGTTCCCAGGCCTACCGCGGCTGGTTCACCGAGTCTGCCCGAAGAGGTTTCGTAATCGCCAATGAATATTTTACCTTCCATAAAGGTACCGGTGGTCATTACGACTGTACGTGCAGTGAATCTTCTGCCCCGCTCGGTAACAATCCCCTGAATGTTTTCACCTGAAGAATCGATAATAAAATCCGTGACTGTATCCTGAAACGGATAAAGGTTCTTCTGAGCCTCTACAGTATCTTTTGCAAGCCTGCTGTACAGGAATTTATCCGCCTGGGCGCGCGGCGACTGTACTGCCGGCCCCCTGCGGCGGTTCAGAATTCTGAACTGAATCATGGAAGAGTCTATGAGCCGGGCCATCTGGCCCCCGAGCGCGTCAACCTCACGCACAATATTGCCCTTGGAGAGCCCGCCGATAGACGGGTTGCATGAAAGCCTACCTATCGCGTCCAGGCTCTGCGTAATAAGCATCGTTTCAAAGCCGAGCCTTGCAAGCGCAAGCGATGCTTCGATGCCGGCATGGCCGCCGCCTATAACTATTGCGTCAAAATCAGAGTAACTCAAACTATTTACCTACACAAAAATTTGAAAAAATATTATTCAGAATATCAGCGGAACTGATTTCGCCGGTGATTTCACCGAGAGCGTCCAGCGCGTCTTTAAGCTCCATCGCTACTGCATCAAGGGGTGCTTCGACAAGAACTGCCTCCTTCGTTTTCAGCAGCGCTTCCGCGGCCCTGTTCAGAAGGTCTCTCTGTCTCAGCGAATCGATTACCACATCATCCTCAATGCCTTTTTTACCGAGGGCAATTCCGGAAAGGGCATCTTCCAGCTTCCCAAGCCCCTCCGCGGTCAGAGAGCTCAGCGGAATAAACCCCTCCGGTGCGGAGGCTGAGGCCGCGTCAACCTTGCTCCATATACAGATTAACCGTTTGGGATCAGAAAAGTTCCGGATGAATTTTGCATCCTCTGCATTCAGCCCCTCAGAGGAGTCTACAAGATACAGGACTATTCCCGCTTCTGCAATAACCTCACCGCTGCGCTTGATGCCCTCGGCCTCAATCGGGTTTTCCGAGTCACGAAGTCCTGCGGTGTCAAAAATTCTGAGAGGAATTCCCTTAACGGTTATCCATGATTCTATATAATCGCGGGTTGTTCCGTGAATTTCCGATACTATTGCCCGGTCCTCCTTCAGCAGCAGGTTGAAAAGAGAAGACTTTCCGG
The DNA here is from genome assembly GCA_003245835.1 of Spirochaetales bacterium. Classification (GTDB taxonomy): domain Bacteria; phylum Spirochaetota; class Spirochaetia; order UBA9216; family UBA9216; genus Thalassospirochaeta. Next base: position 5,345 of record QKCC01000186.1, read on the forward strand.
CATTCGTGCGCCCTGCAAGGGCAACCGGCACGCCGTCACGAAAAACCTTGCCCGCCCTGAATGAATCGGACAGCTTTTCAACAGCGGACTGAAGGTTCGCCACATCTTCGGCATTTAGGGGGTAGTCACCGGCCTGCCCGTCGAGTTCATCTTCGGGGTAATCAAGAAGCAGTTCAACAGCCGATATCATATCAAGTATTCCGGTTTTAAGCTGATCAATCCTGCGTTCGAGTGCGCCGGACAGCCTGTTGAGTGCCAGGCTGTGCGCTTTTACCGTTTTGGCAGTTACAATCTCGTGCACAGCTTCAGCGCGGGTAAGATCAAGCTTGCCGTTGACAAATGCCCGAAGGGTAAACTCTCCGGGCGCGGCATTTCTGAACCCAGCCCCGGTCAGCGACGAAAGCACAGCCGAGACGGCCGGAATTCCGCCGTGACATGAAATCTCAACGCTGTTCTCTCCCGTATAGCTCTTCGGCGCCCGGAAAACTGTCGCGACGACCTCATCAAGTCTCTCGCCGGAACCAGGGTCAATAATATAGCCGTATACGGCTGTTGTGCCGGCAGCATTTAAAAGCCGGTCCGGATCTGAAAAGACGGCGGCTGCAAGCTCTATTGATTCAATTCCGCTCGTTCTTATCACTGCAAGAGCGCTCTCTTCCCAGCCTGTGGCAAGCGCTGCAATGGGATCTTCCGTATTGTAGTTGAGTTCCTTCATCGTAGAAAGAATAATGAAATTCCGGCTAATTTTCAATCATCGGATTACGATATGAATTACAGCTGCAATGTAAATATTACAACACTTGCGAACCTCAATAACAACAAAGCAAAAAGAATTATTCAAAAGCTGTGTCTTTTTAACGTCTACCCCAAATTCATATTTGATGTTATGCTTTGCAAATGGAAATACTGCCCGGAGAAAAACAACCCTATCTGTTTGCGCACAGGGGATGTTCAAAGGATGCGCCTGAAAACACCCTTGCGGCGTTCGAGCTGGCCCGTCAGAGAGGAATACCAGGTATAGAGCTTGATATTCATCTCTGTAAATCCGGCGAGCTTATAGTGACCCATGACGACAACCTGAGGCGCGTCACCGGCGCGGATATTGCCGTGGAAGAAGCCTTCTATGCCGACATCAGGAACCTCGATGCCGGAAAATGGAAGGATGAAAAATTCGCCGGTGAAAAGCTTCCGCTGCTGCAGGACGTTTTTGACCTGCTTGGAGGTTCAGTTTATTACGACATCGAGATAAAAAGCCGAAAAACCTCTGAAACAGGCATCGAACAGCTGCTGTTTTCGATGCTTAAACAGTACGGACTCGAAGAAAGGTGCATTGTTTCATCATTCAACCCGATTCCGGTCAGAACATTCAAGGAAAAGGCTCCGCATATTCCGACGGCGATAATATATTCGGTCGATCAGGAGGTTCCATGGTATCTTCGTCACGGTGAGGGAAGATGGATTGCAGGCGCCGACATTCTGAAACCGAATTATACTAAAGTTAATTCAGGGTTCAATTTTGTGAACCTGCTCACAGGAAGACGCCCGGTGCTGCCGTGGACTGTGGATGATCCGGAAACAGCTGCACATCTCCTGAAATCAGGCGCCAGCGGAATTATATCAAACACTCCGGAAACCCTGCTGCAGGTGACTGCATCAGGGAAGATCTGAAACCAGTTTTTCGCCGTACATTCGTCCGAGGCTGGTAAATGCCGCTGAGATAGTTGCAGGATTGTTTCCGCCCTGCGCCCGCTTCTGCTCTGTTGAGGAAAACAAAATCTTTCCGGAAGCAAGATCAACGGCCTTTATTTTTCCCGTTACTTTTACGATTACAGCGCTGCCGTTTTCCTCAAAACTGGAAATTTCTGCAGTACCGAAAATCATTCTGGCATAGATATTACCGTATTGCTCCCTTACTATAGCCAGAAGCTCACTATCGCTGACAGCCGTCATACGGTAATCAACCGGAATCATGAAAACACTGAAACCTGAATCCGAAAGTTCGGAAAGTATACCAGAGGCTGTATCTGTTTTGTTCAGCGGGTTTCCGCTTCTGTCGACATCCATAACCATCACGCAGGTCGGTATTTCAACAGCCTTTGAGATTGAGTCGTAATCAAAAAATGTTCTTCGCATGTTAACGGCCTGTTCAAGTCCGTCTACATACTGAAGAAGGTTGAAACTTACGTTTTCAAGAGGTTCAAGCACAGCCCTCATATCAAGAAAGAAGGTTACCCTTTCTGTTCCGACCCAGCCCGGTGCGGGAGGCGTAAATGCAGCGATTCCTTCGGAATCAGTAAGCAGTGTGTAAGTTCGAACGGTTTTTCTGCCGTTCTCACGCAGTTCCTTATAACTTACCGTTACAGGAAGCCCTTCGGCAGGCTTGCCGCCGGCAGTCAGTTTAACAACGAAGTCTTCACCGAATTTTTCACCAACATAAACAGCATCCGGGCCGGAAACCTTTTTGATATCGATCTGTTCAACCGAGTTTCGGGCCTTGGTCATGTTTCTTTCAAATTTCAGATCAGCGTTTTCCAGATCAGAATTCGACGCAGCAAGAGCCGCTTCAATATATTTGACCGCTGCCCTGTAGGATTTATTTTCTTCACTAAAAGAGTCCCCGTCCTGTTCCGGACCGGAAATGACCTCCTGCTTTTCTCTGAACAGCTCTTCAAGCCTGTTTTTTTCCGCCGCAAGACCTGAGGTGCTGTACTCGGCAAGCAGATAGACGTTTACCGTATCTCCGCTTGTCTCGACCCAGCGATCCTTCAGCTTCAGGCCGGAGAGCCTTGCCTGTGAGGTTTCAGTAATAACAGAAACCAGTTCCGCCTCAAACTTTCCGTAAGCATCCCTTGCTTCAGAGGTTGTAGCAGATACAACCCTGACACCGATATATTTTGTAATCTCTGAAATAATTAACGATTGAGCTTCCTCTGCAGCGGCACCTTCATCACCCGAGGTATCGGAACCGACCCCCAGAAAATAGGTATACTCTGAGGTATCCGCAGGGGGCGAGGCAACCCACTCCGGTGCTTCAGGTTTGGGGGTCGCACAGCTGAAGAAACCGGCTGCCGCAGCAATTATAACCGGTATCAAAATAAACTTTTTCACTTTATAACCCTGTATCAAATGTAATCGAACTGCCCCGCTGCATAATAAGAAGAAGGCCTTCCATACCTGGAACATTCTCAGCAGTATCGTAAATAACATCTTCAAGTTTCATGATATCACCGATAAGATATACCTCAAATACACTTTCTTCAGGTGAATATGAAATTCTTTTTACACTTTTTACCTTCCGTTCAAGCCGTTTCTCGAAATCCCTGATTAGTTTGGAATCAGGAGTATTCATCAGATTCAGACTGTATTTGAAGCCGCGTGCTGCAGCTTCTGCCGTCTGCTTTTCAGCCTCGGCGACCGCTGTCTGCATACCGTTATAAACTGCAGAGGAGACCGCATTCGAGAGTGCATCCGCTTCTGAAATACGGCTGAACGCGGGTGGAATTGTCTGATAAACAGCCGACCCCCGGCCTTCCGCGGTTGATGCATTGTAACAGTTCAGAAGGGCGCTCGCGCTGCCGTAGTAATTACCGTTTTCGGCCCTGCTGCTTGTGTCGAGTGAGATTTGAATATAGATATCCGCGTTCAGTTTATGGGCTATCCACTGAATCATGCTTACCGACTCACCGGTTTCTTCCTCGTAAACAATACGCTGATCCGCTTTGATGCTTTCAATCTGAGAGAGGTCGACATATTCGAAACCGTTCTGCTTCAAATAACGGTTTGCACTCACCACCGCCGTTCTCATCAGGACCGGATCAGCCGAAGAATCTTCGTCAAAATAAACCATGTACATCAGTGAATCGAGGTAATCGTTTATAATCGCAAGCTCATCGGCGGTAACATCAGAATACACGGGCTGTTCCGCCGGTGCCTCGACGCTTTCCTGCCCTCCGGATTTTTCTTCGGCAGCTGCAGGCTGAACAGTCTCGGTCTTATCAGGTTTCTTCGCCACCCGGGGCGCTGCCTGATCCGGCAGCAGGTAGGTATTGCCTTCCCTGCCGTCTACCTGCCCGCCGAGAATATCCGCGGCACGAAGTTCCGATGCTGTAACAGACAGGTTGACCATAACCCCGAGGTTTATATAGAAACCGTCATCCTGACTGCTTTCAAGTGTCTCCATGCTTCCGGCAACGGTAAAGGGCTCGATATCGCTGATGGAAGTGAATAATTCTTCAATTTCGGATTTCTGTGCTTTTGCCGCAGCTGTTCCGAGCAGATCTTCGGCTGCTTTTTTTACAGCAGCTTTCTTTGCCTGCTGTATAGCATCTATTGATGTGCTGCCGCTGCCGGTCCCGTAATATACCGGCGTTGGCGAACCGCTGATGACCGCGCCGACCCCGGTTTCTGCTGCAGTTGCACATGAGAACAGAAATAATGCAGACAGTACAGCTGCTGCCGCAGGAATTATTTTCAGTTTATTAATCACTATCAGGCTCCAATTTTATAATTTAAATGTAACACCAATGCCGCCGAAAATCCCGCCGTATGAAGAAATCAGGGAAGGGATCACAGACACCCACTGCGCATAACCGCCGTTTATGAACAACCGCAGGCTGTCCGACAGCATCCAGTTAATCGTGGCTTCAGCCTTTCCGCCAAAATGCGAAAGCATGAAATCCTCGGAATCATCCAGCGGCACAATACCGGTACCTCCGATGGCAATCGAAGGCTCGATCTGAAGCCGGCCCCACAGCCAGAATAATTCCCCGCCGATATAGATTGACGCAGGAAGCCCCGGCCATCCCTCGCTTATCGACGCCGAGGTTATCGGTACCTCAATACCGGCAAAGGGTCTCATATCATAGAATCCCCTGGCCATTACAGCTTTTACACCGCCGACGCCGCCGGTAATTCCTGTACTGCTGATGAAAACATCGGCGTAGGCTGAAAAATCCATTCCCGTACGCGGAATCTCGGCCAGCTGGTCACCCGGTTTCAGCGGTTTATTGTTATAGATAACATGCCCGAACGAGACTTCCTTCTTAACTTCGGAAATTACGATTAAACCGGTATTCTCGGTAAAGGTCTGTCCTGTAGTCAGAGATGTCGAATGGACTATCGAAAACTCATCACCCCGTTCAATTCCCATGTCTGCGCCGAGCTGCAGAATCACATTTCCGGCCGGAAGAATCTCGATAATCCCCGATTTAAGCCTGAATTCCTCAATACTCCTCAGCCTGAAATCAAGCTGTGAAGAGATGGCCTCTGCGGCATTCATTGTTGCTTCCTGCTGGGTTTCTCCGCTTCCGTATGTATCAATCGAGAACTGGGCTATTGTGGAGGAATTTTCAACCTTTATCAGGGAAAAAGCCGTCTGAAGCTCGACTTCCCAGTTAACCCCGTCGTCGGTATCTTCCACCTTCGAGTCATAATAGGTCAACGAGGGTATTACGATGATGAATGAACCGACGAGTTTGTTAAAATCGGCTTCAGTAAACGTCGCTTCTCCTAACCTGTATTTTTCATCGATTTCAATATTCGCTTCATTAGCCTGCTTAATCAGGCTTATAAACTCCTGAACGTCCCCGGCCTGCAGTCTGAAATCAAGCCCCTTGACTGAAAAGCGGCCAAGATTGGCGATCACTTCAACTACCTGCTGGTCAACAATAGCGAGTGCTCCGCTGGGAATTGACCATTCGGAATAACTCAGAGAGAATACAGCGACCTCTTTTTTTTCTGAAATCTCCTGTGCAGACAACAGCGAAACACTGAAAACAGTACACAACAGTATGAAGAGATATTTTTTCATTGGTAAATCCTTAACTTCTTAAACTGCTTTCTTTTATATTCAGCACCGGAACACTGATTTTACCGTTCGTTTCATTTGAATTTTCCGAAATACTTATGTTCTGCCTTGTGACGAGAATATTCCCGACAGCAAGAACATTATCCGGATCAGAATTAACCAGTCTGAAAACAAGGCCGCTGAAATCACCGGAGAAGCCGGAAAAACCGTTCTGCTCGCCGGCGCCTTCAACATTGACAGCTTCCGGAGTGAAAACCAGGCTGAAAGAAACCGGGTCGGTGCCGTCCGATTTAAAATCAATGCTGCCTATTTCAGTGCCGTCCATCTCGGCATAAAAAACTGCTTCACCTGTACCGGCAGCCGCCAGTTCAATTCTGAAAACAACTTCTTCATACCCGGGGTATACAGCGGGAAAGAGAGCAGCCCCTCCGGCAGGTATAATCAGATTACTGCCGGTGATTTCAACATCGGGATTAAGTTCCCGGAATTCCTGCGAATCGGAGTCAAACCCTTCTGCATACATAAGGAATTTGCCGTATTCCAGCTCCATAGCCCTTCGGTACTGTTCGGGATCAATGGAAAGACCGTCCGGACTCTGTTTATTATATATGCCGATTTCGTCTATCATTGCTTCGAATCCCGCATCTGTATCCGCGAGAATTTGAGTTGAAGCTTCCGCTTCCTGCTGTGCTATAGCGAACCAGGCAGGAGTTTCATCATCAGATGCAGGATAGGTTATTTCCGATTCCGGCCTTCCGTTCTTGAACAGGATTATTGTCAGATCCTTCTCTGTCGGCTGAACCGACAGCGCAATTGAGCTGTATTCGTTTGCGTACAGCATGGGAACATCCGAGATCAGCCCGTAGCTGTTTCCGGCTATCCGCAGAACCGCGTAAAGCCTGCCGTCCGGCAGAACATCAAGAGCCGCGGACAGACTGCCGTCCGAATACCCGGAACGGAACAGCCCCGCCCGGCTGCCTTCGGGAATTGAAAGCGCGGTCGGAACCAGCGCCGCCATCAGCGAGAACGGCTGAAGTTTTCCGTCTGCAACAGGCAGAAGAAGCCTTTCGGCAGACAGCCCCGAAAAACTGTCGATATAGTATCCGAAAATGCCGTTCTTCAGTGAAAGAACGGGTTTACCCGTATAATTAAGTCTGTAGGGAGCGCCGTTCCCGTCGTAGCTGACCGAATCGAGGAGATTTCCCCTGAAATGAAAAAGGGCATAGAAATCTTCATCCGGACCGAATTCGCTTGTGCCGGACTTTTGCCTGGTATTTACATAAACGGGGACGTCCTTGCGAACCGCCGATTTAAAATCATAATCGGAGCCTTCTGCCGGGGCGAAAGGGAAAATCTCAAGACTGAGGTCATATACCCCTTCCGTCTGCGGGGCCTGTATCTCGATACTTTCATATCCTTCTGATATAAGCCCGGAGGCTATAACCTCACCGTCTAGAGTCCACCTCATCCAGCTGCTGCTGTCCGAACAATCAGTTTCGGCATGAAAGAGTCCCCCGCCGCCCGGATAAAGAACAGGCGGGTATGATGTTATACTGATAATGCTGCTGCGGGAGGCTGCTACAAATATGCTGTATGTATCAGAAATGAAGAGTTCTTCACCTGAATAAAAATCAAACTGCAGCATGTAGATTCCCTCGGGAGCGTCCTCACCGAAGTTCAGCGGCTCAGCCCAGCCGGAAAGCGGTTCTTCTTCGATTACAGTTTCACTGTATATTTCACCGCCCGGCCCGGTAATTGTAACTATCAGCCGGTTAAGGATTTGTTCGGTTTCATTTATACTGTACTCGATATCCAGCATTTCGCCGGGCTGCACGACCTCACCCTTGCTGACGGATGTTATTTCTATCGGCTGTTCAGAATAATCGGAACTTCCGGCAGAAAAATCGCTGCATCCGGCAATTACAATGAGAAAAATCAAGCTGATACCCAACAAATACTTTCGCATACTTCTACAGGTTAAATTATACATCTTTTATTTAGAGTGATCAAATAATTTTCCGGGTTTGACCGGATTGTCCGGGTTTTGTAAGCAGGAAAAACTGCATATCAGCCGGAATTTTTACCGATCAGCACAATCTTAACTTTAACCTGTACATTGATTTAATAATATTATAAAAATGAAGTACAGGTGGTGAAATGAAAAACAACATAGCTGCTGCTGTCGTAGCAGGCGTATCATTTATTATCGGGCTGGCTGTTTTCGGCGTACTGGTCGGAAACGCGGCCATGAAATTCAAATCACTTGAACGCACGGTTGTCGTCAAAGGGCTTTCGGAGAGGGAGTACCCGGCTGATATCGTAATATGGCCGATAGAATTTTCAGAAGCCGGCAATGATGCTGCCGAGCTCTACAAAAAAATTGAGGGTAATTCATCAAAGATAATAGCCTTCCTTAAAGAACACGGAATATCCAGTGAAGAAATAACCGTTTCACCTCCCGCTGTAACTGACAAGTCAGCCATGAGCTACAGCAATAATATTCCTGCAGAATTCAGGTATAGTTCGACCCAAACCATTACTGTCTATTCGGAAAAGATCGGTACGGTTAAAAAACTGATGAGTTCGCTGTCCGAACTAGGAAGGCAGGGTATTGTATTTAACGGCAACAGCTGGCAGACCGAATACATTTTCAACCGCCTGAATGAAGTCAAACCAGGAATGATAGAAGAAGCGACCTGGAACGCCCGCAAGGCTGCGCAGCGGTTCGCCGACGATTCCGACAGCAGCCTCGGCAAGATAAAAACTGCGTCACA
>QKCC01000023.1 GCA_003245835.1 Spirochaetales bacterium
TTCCGGCGACGATGTAACTGATCCATGCGGCAAGTCCGAGCGCAATGAAGCAGATAAGCAGGGTATTGCGTGTGATCCGCCTGACGCTCGACTGTATTTCGGCAAGCGATCTGGCAAGCCGGAGTGTTCCGGATTTTCCGTCGGTAAAATCAATTTTGATTGCGGCATACATCATCTCATGAGCCATTGTCGCTGAATTTCTGATCGAAGCACCGTAACCTGAACTCATAGCGCCCTGGATCTCGGGTCTGTCGGCATGGTTATTCATGTCCGCTGGCTCGTTGTGGGAATCCGCAAGAACATTTCCGTCCGCAGAAATTATCGTTACCCTGAGAGTCGTGGATTCTGCCGCTTTCGCCGCCAGACCGGCCAGTGCCGTTTTATCGGCTGAGGTATATTCAGGAAACAGGTTTTTCATTAGCGTACAGCTTTCAATAAGATAATTTTCCGTTTCCGAATAAAAAAAATCTCTGAAACCCTGAATATTGAAGATTGTGAGCGGTGCAATGGCAATGACAACCATTGCGATCAGAATGATAAATGTCAGGCTGAACAGCGGTCTTTTTTTCATGCTTTCCTTTTATTCGCTTTTCAGGCGATACCCAACGCCGCGGACTGTCTCAATGTAACGTCCCTGGCTGCCGAGTTTTTTTCTGATTCCGAGAATCTGAACGTCGACGGATCTCTCGGTTACAGGATAGTTCTGCCCCCTGACTGCGTCAATTATCTGGTTGCGTGAAAAAACCCAGCCGGGGTTGGAGGCAAGATGGCTGAGAATTGCGAACTCGGTTGCCGAGAGGTTGATTACCTGACCGCTTGATGTGACTTCGTGCTTTTTAATGTCAATCAGGATTTCATGAACCTGTATTAGAGCAGTGTCGCTGTCGTGACTGTCCGTGTTGCGCCGTAGAACGGCTCTGAGCCTTGCTACCAGTACTCGGGGACTGAACGGTTTTGTGATGTAGTCCTCAGCCCCGAGTTCGAGGCCTGATATAACGTCTGAATCCTCGGATTTGGCCGTCAGCATTATTATCGGGATGTCCTTGGTTGAGTCGTCTCTCTTGAGCTTTCTGCAGACCTCGAGACCGTCGATATCCGGAAGCATAATGTCGAGCAGTACAAGATCCGGGAGTTTCTTTCTGGCAAGCTCAACCCCCTCGGTACCGGTCGCAGCCTTGATAATATCATAGCCTTCGCTCTCAAGGTTATATGAGATTAGTTCCCTTATGTCATGTTCATCTTCGATTACCAGTATTTTTTCCCGGGGCATATTTCCTCCTGATTAATGCCCGCACTGACGGCGGGATCCTCAAGCAAATTACAGCTCGACGTGTTTGCCCGTCTTTGAATAGATAACCCATTCGCAGATGTTCGTAATATGATCGCCGAGTCTCTCGATAAAGCGTGCAAGAAAAATCAGGTTGGTAGCCTGTTCGATATCGGCTTCATCGTCCTTGTTCATGTATTTCAGCATCTTTTTAAGAAGCTTTTTGTGGTTTTTATCCAGAATGTCGTCACGGGTAGCAACTTCCTCGGCAAGCTGAACATCGTAATTCACAAATGCGGTCAGTGCGTCCTTCAGCATCTGCCGGGCAGTGTCGGCGGCATCCGGAATCTGCTGCAGCGGGGCAATGTATGTTTCACCGGCGAGTCTTATTGCTCCTTCCGCAATATGGACCGCGTAGTCTCCGGCCCTTTCGAGGTCGGTTATGATTCTGATGGCTCCGGTCAGGTGTCTGAGGTCGGTAGCAACCGGCTGTTCTGTTGCCAGAATGATTGAAACCGTATCGAAAAGCTTAATTTCCATTTCATTGATCCGGTCGTCTTCTGCAACTACCTCTTCGGCAAGTTCAACGTTCTGTTCCTTCAGTGCGTCTATCGCTTTCTTGATAGCCTCTTCAACATAGATTCCCATCTTCAGGATCTGCTCATTGAGTTCATTCATTTTATTTGAAAAGTGTATTCTCGTTTTCGTTTCCATACCAAACTCCGTTTTAATCAACCAAACCGGCCGGATATATAATCTTCAGTCTTTTTGCTCTCAGGGTTAAAGAAGATTGTTTCCGTCGGCCCCATCTCTTCGAGGTAGCCGTGAAGGAAAAATGCTGTAAAATCGGAAATTCTTCCCGCCTGCTGCATATTATGCGTAACAATGATTATTGTATAATCTTTTTTCAATTCATCAATAAGATCTTCTATTCTTGAAGTCGAAACCGGGTCTAGTGCCGATGTCGGTTCATCCATAAGCAGGACGTCGGGTTCAACAGCAAGTACCCTCGCAATGCACAGTCTCTGCTGCTGCCCGCCGGAAAGGCCGAGTGCGGGTTTGTTGAGCCGGTCTTTGACCTCGTCCCATATAGCCGCCTGCGACAGGCTCCTTTCAACAATCTGGTCCAGAACTCTTCGGTTTTTGATTCCGTGAATCCTCGGGCCGTAGGCAATGTTGTCGTATATCGACATCGCGAACGGGTTTGGTGCCTGAAAGACCATTCCTATCTTCTTTCTCAGCTGGATTATATCATATTTACCGTAAATATCCTCACCGTCATAGAGGATTGTACCGTCAACCTTTGAACCGTCTACAAGATCGTTCATCCTGTTGAGCGTCTTTAAAAATGTTGATTTTCCGCATCCGGACGGGCCGATCAGTGCGGTTACCTTGTTTTCTTCGACCTCCATCGAAACATTGTGGAGGGCTTTGAAATCTCCGTAATAAAAATCAAGTTCTTTTATTGAAAGCTTGTTATTCTTCATAGATTTCTCCGTGTTAGTATTTCCTGACAACCAGTTTTGTTGAGACTACGTTTACAAAAAGTACGATTACAATAAGAATTGTGGCTGTAGCAAATGCCCGGTCGAATGATATGCCTTCCTTGACCAGCTGGTACAGGTGAGTTGAGAGAACCCTTGCGGAAGTCGAAAGATTCTTTACCCTGTTGTAATCGAAACCCATTGTAAAGAGCAGTGCTGCGGTTTCTCCGACTGCCCGGCCGATTGCGAGGATTACCCCGGTTAGTATTCCGGGGGCTGCCGCCGGTATTACTACTTTGTATATTGTCTGCCATTTTCCGGCCCCGAGTGCAAGGCTTCCTGCCCTGAAGGAACGCGGCACCGCTTTTATTGCCTCTTCGGAGGTCCTGACTATTGTCGGAAGAATCATCAGCGTCAGGGTAAGGGTTCCCGAAAGCAGCCCGATGCCGAGATGCATGTAGCCGACGAAAACTATGAATCCGAAGAGTCCGAATATGATTGACGGAATACCGGCGAGGGTTTCCGTTCCGAGTCTCAGTACTTTTACCAGCCGCCCCTGTGTTGCGTATTCAGTCAGGTATATTGCTGCGCCGATTCCGAGCGGTGTCGAGAAAAGCACTGTCAGCAGAACCATGTATACAGTATTGATGACTATCGATGAGATACCGCCTACGCGGCCGGCTCTTCTCGGTTCCTCGAACAGGAACCAAAGCTGCAGGTTTCTTCCTGTTTTTCTGAACTGGTAATTAAGCAATGTCATATCGTGCGATGCCGCCGCTGTGCTGAGCATCAGACCTACGCTGCCCGGGTAATCCCGGATCTTTTCGATGTAATCGGATGAGTTTCCGGATTTTATTCCTGTTTTCGGCAGGGTCTCGGCCGTCAGCCCCGACAGTTTAAGAAAAGCCTTGTATTCATAACTGCCGGCAGGCGGAATTACCAGGCGCAGCGGAAGATCAATT
>QKCC01000265.1 GCA_003245835.1 Spirochaetales bacterium
TCCCCTGCGTGAAAAACATATGGAATACCTGAAAACTGCGTTTGAAGGAAAAGAGGTTTATTTTGAAGACCAGGGACCTTCTCCGGACAGCCCGATTAAAAGTGTATACGGAATGTATCTGCCGTATCATGATTCAACCGGAGCTGTTCAGGCTGTTATTGATTTTACGTTCGACAGTACAGCAAAAACCGAGGTTGAACTGGAAAGGAAGAGGGCGAAGGAGCAGTTCGATCTTATTGCCGGAAATATTCCGGGTATAATTTTTCAGTTCAGCCTGTCCTCCGCTGGGGTATGGTCATTCGGATTTTTGGAAGGTGATTATTCCCTTCTGGAACGGATAGGTATTAATATCGGATCTATTCAGCATGATGCCAATTTTGCTTTTGAGCTGGTTAAGGCTGACAAAAGAGGGCTGCTTAATATCAAGCTGATGGAGTCTGCCGAAAAATTAGCCCCTTTCAAATGGACGGGGGAGTTTGAAAATCCTAACGGCAGCTGCTGGCTTCAGCTTTCGGCTTCACCCCAGCTCTGTTCTGACAGTTCCATCTGCTGGACGGGACTGGCGATGGACATTACTGAATTGAAGAATGCTGAGAAGAAGATTCACGAACTTAACGACAAATTAAAAATTCAGGCTGAAACGGATTATCAGACAGGACTTTTAAACAGGCGCAAATTTGTCGAAGAGGTCCACAAAGAGCTTGAGCGTGCTGTCAGGTACGGCGAGAATTTCTGCTTCGCAATTCTGGATCTTGATAATTTTAAATCAGTAAATGATCTTTTCGGACATGCCGCCGGTGACCTTGTGCTTGCGGACTTCGCCGGAGTCCTTAAAAATAGTCTGCGTGAAATAGACATATCTGCAAGGATCGGCGGGGAAGAGTTTGCCGTAATACTTCCCGAAACCAATCTGGAGCAGGCCGAGGCTGTATTCGAGCGGCTGCTCGATTCGCTTAAAAAACACCTCGTGGCTGTGCCGGACATTGAAAGTACAATCAGCTACAGCTGCAGTATCGGTTTGACGGAATATAATCCTGATGATAACTACAGGACTCTGTATCACCGGGCTGATGAATTTCTTTATACGGCCAAACGTGAGGGCCGGGCACGGCTTATATCTGATGCGGATATGAAACAGGAAGAAGCCTCGGTATAAGCGCAGCGGCTGTAAATTTTATCAGCCGCTGCTTTTCCTATGGCAAAACGCAAAGATCTGGTTTATATCCTGTCTTCGGGTTAAATTGTGTTGCCTGCAACATAGTCGACAGGCATTTCGACATACATGTTTTTCTGCTGCTTGTCGATGATGGCTTTCTTAAGCCATTCTCCGGCACGGTGCCCAAGGTCGGGAATCGAGAGTGTTATCGTTGTGATTTTCTGTTCAACCAGGCTGAGAATCCTGTCAGCGAAATTTCTTCCGGTATTTTGATTCCCCTTCTCAGCATGGCTTGAAATAAAGCCATTGCAACGTAATCGTTGAATGCGATCACCGTATTAAATCTGTTCTTTTTTATCCATGGAAGTATCCGATCAGGAATAGTGTTCAAATCATCCATGAAAATCAAATTTTGCTCGTCGAAGGCTATTTTGTGCTCTTCGAAAGACTCCTTCGCCCCTCTGAACCGCGACATCGAAAGGCTTTTAAGCCCGGAGAACGCAACATAACAGGCGCGTATATCATTTCCCCGCTTTTCATATACTTTATCAGCCAGTGTTTTTGTTCCTTTGGAAGTATCATAGTAGATGCAGGCATGCTGCCTGCTCCGTCTGTTCAGCAGAACTGCGGGGATTTCGCGCTCGATCAGGGCTTCAGACAGTTTTCGGGTGGGTTTGGTAAAGGCAAAAATGCAACCGTCGATATGGCCGGTTTTTTTAAAGGATAAAAAGTCGAGGTTTCCGTCATTTATCCTCGTGATTATATTAAGCCGTACTCCTCCGAAGCCTTCCTGAATAGAGTCGAGAAGTTCAGAGACGTTATAGAAAAAATGTGCAAGCGTGGAATCGGATGTCGGCAGGAAAAGATGGATGTTCAGAATAGCCCTGCTTTCCTGCTTTTTGATGGCCCGGGGGCGGTATCCCATCTCTTCAGCTGTTTCCTGTATTTGCCGGGATCTTTCATCGCTGATTAAATTTGAATTGTTCAGTACCCTCGAGACGGTACTCGGTGATATTTTGAGTTTTTTTGCGATGTCGTACACTGTGACGCGGTTCGTCATATAAAAGCGTTCCCTCCGGTTTGCGGGTTACTTAATATATATCATATTTTTTAAAATTATTGCATGCAAAAAATACATTTTTCTTGACGGATTCCTGAGGTCCCGGATATACTTTTAATTGTTGCATGCAACAGTAAGCAAGCGAGAAGAAAAATCCTGGTTCCGGGTATTTATTGAAAGGAATAGTTTTGTCTGACTTTAAACGCTTTAACCTTAAAACCACTGAAGATTTGAGAGCCGAGCTGAAAGAATTGTCTCTTGAACTGCCCATTAGCAGTGACCTGGAAATTCTGAAAGATCGGGTCCCGATCGGCAGACGGACTTTGCCGAACAGGTTTGTTGTTCAGCCGATGGAAGGTTTTGATGCTGATGAAGATGATTTCGGCCCGACAGAACTGACGTTCCGGCGTTATCGCCGATACGCAGCCGGCGGGGCAGGACTAATCTGGTTTGAAGCTGCCGTGATCTGTCCGGAAGGCAGAAGCAATCCACGGCAGCTGATACTGACGGAAGAGAATCTGGATGTCTGGAAGCGCCTTGTTGAAGAGACTCGGAAAGCGGCAATGCAGAAATACGGACATGAGATCGTAACAGTACTGCAGCTTGCCCATTCCGGGCGCTGGAGTAAACCTGCCGGAAAGCCTGAACCCTTGCTCATACATCACAACCCTCCGCTTGACCGGGCTGTCGGCTGTGATGAAAACTCACCTCTTGTCACCGATTATGAACTTGAAAAACTGCGGGACCTTTTCATTCAAAACAGCCTGCTTGCGGCGAAGGCCGGGTTTGACGGTGTTGAAATGAAGGCTGTTCACGGATACCTTTCGGCTGAGCTTCTCTGTGCTCATACACGAGAGGGCAAGTACGGGGGCAGCTATGAAAACAGAACACGGCTGGTTCGGGACTGTGTTTCCGGTATAAGGCAGCTTATAGGTCAGAATCACTTCGTAACTGCGCGGCTGACTATGTATGAGCCGTCCGAATACCCCTACGGCTGGGGTACAGCTGCCGTTCCGGGTTCGAGCGAGCCGGATTTCAGCGAACCAATAAGGTTCGCGCAGGAACTTGTTAAACTTGCGGACATGCCCGTGTTCAATTTTTCACTCGGCTACCCGCGTTTTCAGCCCTATATCACGCGCCCGTACAACAACCCGGTTGAAGGCGACCCGGTACCGCCGGAACACCCGCTTGAGGGTATTGTTCGTTTTCAGAATGCCGGCAGACAGCTTCAGGCCGCTCTCGGCGAAGTACCGCTCGTAACCGCGGCGCTCGGATGGCTGAGGCACCTTATGCCGGAGGTCGCCGCAGGGCTTGTCAGACGCGACTGGGTTAGACTGATCGGCCAGGGGCGGCAGAGCTTTGCATACCCCGATTCCGTTAACGATATTCTGACGGAAGGTAAAATGGACAGCAGAAAATGCTGTATTACATGTTCCCTGTGTTCGCAGATTATGAAGGACGGGGCCGGTCGGAACGGATGCCCGGTTAAGGATGGAGAGGTCTACCGGCCCGAGCTGCAGAAGGGGCGGGCGGCTGCGAAACTTCGGAGGAATATATAGTGCCGGAAATTAAATCAAAAAAAATCCGGACTATCATAATTGCCGGAAAAGAAATTCCCTGTTACTACCATCATACCCTTGTTCTCGGCAGCGGAAGCGCCGCTCTGAGCTCAGCTGTCAGGCTGAAGAGGGGCGGAATAGACGATATCTGTATTCTGACTGACGATATAAACGGGGGTACATCAAGAAATACCGGTTCTGATAAGCAGACATATTACAAACTGTCAGATTCGACGAAGAATCCTGATTCTCCGTTCCTGATGGCTGAAGCCCTTATGAGCGGAGGCGCCATGCACGGCGATATTGCTCTTGTTGAAGCTTTGTCTTCTGAAAACGCTTTTTATCATCTGGTCGGAATGGGCGTTCCTTTTCCGCATGATGAATGGGGCGGGTATACCGGCTACAAGACCGACCATGATCCCCGGAACCGGGGGACCTCACTCGGTCCCTACACATCGAAGGTAATGGTTGAATATCTCGAAAAGGAATGCCGGCTGCTGAATATCGAGATTCGCGACAGGCATGAATGCATAAGGCTGATTTCATACGGTAACCGCATAGCCGGTGCTGTGATTTTACAGAGGGACTCTTCCGGATGCTCAGGTGAAAATTATTCAGTATTTCTCTGCGATAATATGATATTGGGCCTGGGGGGGCCCGCCGGGCTGTTTGATGCTTCGGTTTTTCCGGCAAGGCACACAGGCGGAATCGGACTTGCGCTCGAGATAGGTGCGAAAGCCGTGAATCTAACCGAGTCCCAGTTCGGAATAGCTTCAACCGGTTTTCGGTGGAACCTTTCGGGCAGTTTTCAGCAGGTTATACCGAATTATTTCAGCATCGATCCGGAAACCGGTGAAAAGTACCACTTTTTGAATGATCACTTTCCATCGATTGAGAAACTTTCAGAGGCAATATTCCTGAAAGGATACCAGTGGCCGTTTGATCCGGACAAGGTTAAAAATTTCGGTTCATCATCAATAGATATGCTGGTTTACCGCGAGACAGTTGTCAGGAACAGAGATGTTTATATTGATTTCAGGGAAAATCCGCAGGGTGATGACCGCCTCGGAGAATTTTCTGCAGAGCATCTTTCGGAAGAGGTTCTTCATTACTGGAGAAATTCAGGGATTGATCAGGCTGCGCCTGTAGA
>QKCC01000169.1 GCA_003245835.1 Spirochaetales bacterium
CCGTCAGGGCTGATTGACGGGGACAGGTAGCGTGATTTATCGGTTATGATTCTGCTTTCGCCGGTTTCACCGTCAAGAACCCGGACTACCGACCATGACCGGTTTCCCCAGCGGACGTCCTGCTTTGTTTCAATCCAGCAGAAGGTTTTTCCGTTGAATGATATATTATCGCTGAACGGGTTGATTTTCGAAATGAGTTCGGTCCGGCCGCCTGCTGTAATACGTACAAGCGACGGCAGTGAGGAAAAGGAGGTCCGGTATGCGGCTATGCTGCCGTCTTCGAAAACACCGAGCGGGAAAAATTCGGAACGCTGATCCTCTTCGGCCTGTTTGACAATTTTAATACTGCTGAATTCCCGTCCTTCGAGCTGTTCTTCCCAGGCTGTGGTCAACTGCTCCATGCAGTCGGCGTATATGTCCTGAATGGTTGAGCCTGTGACCTTTTTAACGGCGATATTGAATATAAGAGGCGTAAAAGAAAAATCTGCTGAAATATCCAGGATTTTATTGAAAGCATCGATACCGTAGGTACTTCGCACGTACTCGCTCAGATGGTACCCCATTACATACCAGCTTGGTACATTGGAGCGGTATGAGGCGTAGTAACCGAGGCCTGATTTGTAATAGTTCCATTCGACGCCGCCGAGCAGGTTCGTCCTGAGTACGCGTTCGAAATCAGCGAGGCGTCCCCTTCCCGATGTGGTAAGCATTGTTTCGGTCAGGACAGCATCTCCCTCTATCAGCCAGCGCGGAACGGCAAAATTGGACATTCCGCTTGCACCGTACTCAGCGAATTCAGTAAATCCGCGCAGCATCTTGTCGTTCTGAACAATATGCCGGAGTTCGTGGCTCCAGATACCGTAAAGCCATTCCGAAGTTCCCATAAAACCGTCCTGTGAAGGAACAGTGTAAAGCTGCGAGTGGCGGGGGGCGCCCATGACATAGGCATTGGAATAAATTAGGCTGTTGTTGATTATGATCGGCCATTTCATCGCTGCGGTATTCAGGCTGCTTTCATCTGCCGGGTAATAAGTTTCAAGCTCCCCGGCTATCTCTTCGGCTTTCTGTTCGAGGCTTTCGGGGAATATCAGAATAAATTTTGATGTTTCGATCTTTTTCCATTTTACATCGGGCGGGAACTGAACATTGTCGATACTCTGACCCGAAACGGTTAAGACAAAGACGGTAAAAATACACAATCCGATAACAAGTTTTTTAATTTTCACATTCAGAGTTTAAACTTTAGGAGGGGATTCCTGCAAGCCCCGGATCTGCATTGCCGAGGCAGCTTCATTTTTAAATTTAGCCCGTGAAAGCGGTTGTAGAAACATTAAAAATCCAAATCATTTTAAATGATCCTCTTTATTGTGTTATATTCACCCAAAATACGGCCTTCACGGAAGCTGATACTCTCAAATTAGCTGTATTTATGATATTCAGCTTGAAGGATCCGGCGCCTTGGAAAATATTTGAAGGCTTCCGACCTATTTTTCTTGGTTACGGATTCTGCACGTTGAGAAATTTTAATCACTCACAGTCAAATTGAGAATAGCTGCCTCAGCCGATTGAGGATAGCCAACATCTTCAGCCTGTGTTATCTTTTTTATTGATGAAAATACTGATTATAGAAGATGATTCAGCCATTTCCGGCTTTCTTGCGAAGGGACTTAAAGAGAACGGTTACACCGTCGAAATAGCAGGTACAGGAGAAGACGGACTGTTTCTTCTGAACTCGGAAAGCTTCGATGCGGCTGTGATTGATATTATGCTGCCCGGGATAGACGGACTCTCGGTAATCGAACAGCTGCGGGGGTCGGGGCACAGCCTGCCGATCCTCGTCCTGAGCGCAAAGAGGTCCGTTGACGATCGCGTCGCCGGGCTTCAGCGTGGCGGCGACGACTACCTTGTGAAGCCGTTTTCTTTTTCGGAGCTTCTTGCAAGGCTTCAGGCGCTGCTGCGCAGATCATTGGTTAAGGCCGAGTCAGCTTCGATCGATGCCTACGGCATCAGCATAGATATTGTTTCGCGCGAGGTGAGGCGCGACGGAGAGCTGATCGATCTGAATCCGAAGGAATTCAGTCTGCTTGAATACCTTGTAAGGAACCAAGGTATGGTGCTCTCGAAGACGATGATAATGGAACATGTCTGGGGATATGATTTCGATCCGCAGACAAATGTCGTTGATGTACTCGTTTCGAGGCTTCGCGGCAAAATAGACAGGGAAACGGACAGGAAGCTGATTCAGACAATCAGGGGAGTCGGTTATGTCTTCAGGGACAAATAAAAAATCAATGCGGCGAAGGTTCAAAGCCGATTTGAAGTTCTCATTCATATTCGGCATGGTTTTCTGGATAACCGCTCTTATACTCTATGCCTTTGTTTTTGTTTTTATCTACTCAAGCCTCAGGCAGGATACCAGAACCGGTATCCATGTGCGTATGCTGGGTTACTGGGCAATCGATAAATCCGGGGGAATTGATTCTCTGAAGGACAATATCGATGTGAATATGATACTTTCCGATGAGCTTTCGTTTTTTGTGAGAATATCGGATGAGTTCAACAACACCATAGTGCTTGAGACCCCTGAACGATGGATAAGCTTCGATTTTTCAAAGCTTGAAAAGGTGACGCCGAAACCGGGATCGTATGTGCTGCTGAAATCGCAGTCGCTCGATTTTATTCTTGAAACCGGCTGTATTAGGCTGTCCGACGGAAATTACCTGCAGGTGGGCATGGGCGACGAGAACCGCAGACGGGTGATGGAGCTGCTTTCAGGCAGCTTCATGCTGGCATTTATTATTCTTATTGCGGTCAGCCTTGTGCTTGGGTTCTTTGTGGCAAGCAGGTTTCTGCGGCCCATAAGGGACCTCGAAGAGGCTGTTGCCGATGTAATCAGCACCGGAAAGATCGAGAGCCGGATTGTCGAACGGAAGGGCGCAGGAGAACTCGATGAGCTGATTGTATCTTTCAACAGGATGCTTCAGAAAATTGAAGACCTTGTTGTCGGAATGAAGGGCGCTCTCGATACCGTCGCGCATGACCTTCGGACGCCGCTGACACGTTTTCGCATGGTTTCGGAAAAAGCGCTCAGCCGCCGGGATTTCGGGACGGACGAAAACGCCGCGGATGAATACCGCACCGCCCTCGAACAGGCTGTCGTTGAATCCGAGACTGTTCTGAGAATGATGACGCTGCTGATGGATATATCCGAAGCAGAAACAGGAACGCTGAAACTTGATAAGGTGGAATTCTGCCCGCTCGAAAAAATAAGGGAAATCATTGATGTTTACGAATTGGCGGCTGAAGACAGCGGAATCAGTCTTGAACTTCAAGAACCGGTTTATGGGGGGGCGCTCGTCGCCGACCCGGACAGGTTCAGGCAGGCAGCCGGGAACCTGATCGACAATGCGGTCAAGTACGGCCGCAGAGGCGGGCATGTTCTGATAGGTATTGCTGCCGATGAAAAATGGGTAAGCGTCAGGGTAGAGGACGACGGCATAGGCATTGCTGAAAGCGATTTGCCGGAAATCTGGAAGCGGCTATACCGGGGCAAATCCTCACGTGACGGCCTCGGGCTCGGGCTGAGCCTTGTCAACGCGATCATGAAGGCGCACGGGGGCGGCGTATCTGTAGACAGCGGCAGCGGCAGGGGATCGGTTTTTACAATTAAATTTCCGGCTGAAGCGCTTTAAATTACCCTAAAAGGATTAAATAATCCAATCAACTGCAACACATACGGGTTTATAATTACAGTATGGGAAGATCTGTAAAATTAATAGCCTGCGGTGTTCTTGAAGAAGAACTCAGGGCCGCCGCAGAAAAAAGCAATATAACAATTTATGAAGAATATCTTACCGCTGGACTCCATGAAGAACCCGATCGGCTGAAAAGGGAACTTCAGCAAGCCGTTGACCGCGCCTCGAAGGAAGCCGAAACGGGCAGAGCTCACTATGATGCGATCGTCATCGGTTACGGACTCTGCGGAAGGGGAACTGTCGGGCTGAAAGCCGGTAATGTGCCGCTGATAATACCGAGGGTCCATGACTGTATAGCGATGTTCCTCGGTTCTGATAAGCGTTACCGGGAACAGTTCAGCAAAAATCCCGGGACACTTTATATGACAGAGGGCTGGTATAAGCATAAGACCCAGCCGCTGTCGGTAAAGCGGAAGAAGGACAGCGGCCGCTATGAAGGCAACTGGGACATAAACGTCGGCTTCGATTCGATGAAGGATAAGTACGGCGAGGAAAACGCGACCGAGATCTATGAATTCCTCAACACCTGGAAGCGCAACTACAGCAGGTCCGTTTTTATAGAT
>QKCC01000182.1 GCA_003245835.1 Spirochaetales bacterium
GTTGAAGGCAGGACACTGATCTTCAGCCCCTACTCTCCCCTTGCCGAAAACACAGATTATAAAATCAGGGTAACTGATGCTGCCGAAGATACAAACGGCAATTCGCTCAGGGAAGACTTTAATGCTGAGTTCAGGATAGGCAGGCATGGACAGCCCCCGGAAATCGTATCTGTTTCGCCGGCCGACGGAACAACGACAGATAATCAGCAGCCGGTAATAACCCTTGTTTTCGACACAGAGGTCGACTTCGATTCCATTCTTTCCGCTTTCTCAATAAGTCCGTCTGTAAAAGGAATATCTGAACTTTCTGATGACCGTACATGCTTCCGCTTCATCCCTGCAGAAAAACTCGAATGGCAGCAGGAATATACAGTGGAAATCTCGACCGAACTGAAAAGCATATACGGTTACACCATCACCGAGGAATACATTGCCGAATTCAAAACCGGGTGTGATGAAACACCGCCTTTTATATGCTCTGCGGGTTCCGCTGATTATACGCAGATTCTTGCGTCTTCGACAGAAAACGGGGAGGATATCTATGTTAATACCGGATGGGAGAAGGCCCTCGGTATCAAAATCGGGTTTTCTGAGCCGATTGACCGACGCAATGCCGAAACTGCCGTTTCGATCGACCCTTTGACGCCCTTCGACATTGATTTTAACAGCAGCGCTTCCCCCCTGGAAATGGAAATCAGTTTTACGGACAATCTTCGATGGCATGAACTTTACCGGGTTGAGGTATCGACTGTGCTTTGCGATCTTCAGAAAAACCGCATGGAGAAAGATTCCATTTACTACATATATATTGACGGACCAGGTTCAGTCCCCCCGCAGATCGACAGCGTCAGGGTAGCCGCAGCAGGAGGTTCGGAATTATGCATATACAGCCGGACCTCTCCGGCTTCTTCCGTAAACAGCCACTCAATCCTTGATACCTCGGGCGGCGACGCGACGGAAAACCCGTTCTTCATCGATTACTATATAAACCTTGCGGAGGGTGCCGAACTGCCTTTCTTCGGGCTTGTAGAGAATTTTCTAATCAGTCCTTCAGATTTATGCATATCGGTTGACTACCTTGATTTCCAGGTATTCAACCCCGGAGATTCACTAACATCTGCCTCGAACCCGATCCCGGCCCCGGAGGCTTCGCAGGGAGTAGTCAGGCTGATAACCTCGCTTTCAGACGATGCTGAACAAAGCGGACTTATACTGTTTCAGGTATATTCCGAATTTGCCGACACCCTGGGAAACAGAATGGCGGGCGATTGGACTGCGGAACTCTTTGATGAAGATTCCTGAATTCATCCTGAAACGCCCCGTATCCGTCGTTATGCTCTGGACGGGTTTAATTCTCGGGGGAATCTGGGCGATATTCAATATACGTACCGATTTTCTGCCTGATTTCACAGTCCCGAAGCTTACGGTAATATCGTCTTACCGCGGACTGCCGGCGGACGAGATCCGCAGACTCATCACGATTCCGCTTGAAGATTCGCTGTCCTCGCTCAGCGGTCTGAAACGGATGAAAAGCATTTCACGCGACGGCTTCTCTCTAATAGAGCTTGAATTCCCCTGGGGAATTGACCGTACCGAAGCCGGGCTTGAAACCCGCGGAATTATAGATCTGGCCTGGTTAAACCTGCCATCCGATGCATCAAAACCGCGTGTCCTCGCAATCGACCCTGGAGATCTTCCTATAATAACTCTCGCGGTATTTCCGAAGAACGGATCGCTTTCACTTGCCCGGAGAATTTCAGAGAAGGAACTCCGTTCGAGGCTTCAAAGGATTGACGGTGTCGGTTCAATCGAGGTTTCCGGAGGGACAATCGAAGAAGTCCAGGTCGACGCGGACCCGGTTCGTCTTGCCGGCTCCGGGTTTAATCTTCAGGAACTTGCCCGCGCCATAAAAGAGTCAAATTTGGACTACCCCGCCGGAACAATAACTGAAGGCAACACCGAATACCTGGTCAGAACCCGCTCCAAAGCTGAAAACATGACCGAATTGGGAGAGATCTTTCTGCCGAAGCGCCTCGATGCAGCTTCCGTTTCGGCAGTCAGGCTGAAAGACCTGGCAACAATTCAAACAGGAGAAAAAGAGCAGTCATCAATTTTTTTCTCAACCGCAATACAACCGGAAAGCGATAAAGATTCGGCAAACCCGTCTGCTGTCCGTGAAGGCGTCAGGCTGCAAATCAGACGTACGCCGGGTTTTTCACCGGCCGGTATGGCCGAAAACATCCGCAGTGAACTTGACGATATCAGACGCAGCTATAACCGGGACCTTGAAATAATTGTCATCTCAGACCGGTCGCTCCCGCTCAGGCAGTCCTTGCAGGCTCTTGTTCTTTCGCTTTTATCCGGATCGGTCTTTTCTTTTGCTGTTATTCTGCTGTTTATGCGGAACCTGCCCAGGGCTCTGCTTCTTCTTGTGTCCCTGCCGTCTTCGCTCCTTCTATCAGTTCTGCTTCTTTTTCTGACCGGTAAGAGCCTCAATTTGATGAGCCTCGGCGGACTCGCGATAGGCGTCGGGATGGTGGTCGATAATTCTATAGTTGTCACTGAATGCCTGAGCCGCCTTAAACTTTCTTCAGAAACCGTTGAATCCCGGGTAATCATCATTTCACAGGCTCTGACGGAAGCGGCCGCGCCCCTGACCGGATCAACCTTGACAACCATCATAGTTTTTTTACCGCTTCTGTTTATAAGGGGCTTAATCGGAGCGCTCTTCGCCGATCTGGGATTGAGCGTAATCTTTGCTCTCTCCTCGTCGCTTCTAATCTCACTCTCATTGATTCCGGTACTTTACCTACTGATGAATCCCGGGAATATTCAGCAAAAGCACAGTACAGTATTCTTCAGACAAATCATAAAAGCAGTAAAAGCAGGGCTCAGGCACCCGGTTATAACTGCAGTTACCGTACTGTTCTGCTGTCTCGCGGCGCTTATTCCGGCCGGAAGTCTCCGGGTCGAGGTGATTACCCCTGTAAGCGAGGGATTTTTTCGCACCAGGCTGAATCTGCCGCCCGGAACCGGCATTGAAACAGTGAAACTCCTTACGGCTGAGATTATCAACAGCATCTCGGCAATTCCGGGGGTCAGCAGGGTCGATGCCTGGGCAGGAGGAGAAAGTCAAAACCCGTACTACATAGCATCAACCGAAGAATCATCGAATATAATACAATTGGAAATTAAACATCTGAAAAATAGTTCGCCCGACCTCATCAAAGAACATCTTGCATCTGCAACCGGGCCGGAGGCCGTTACCATAGAGTTCGCCGGCCCCGAGAACATTCTTGAAAACCTGATCGGCATCAGCGAAAACACGGACTGGGTGATTCGCGGGGAGGACCCGGAAAAAGTAAGACAGGCTGCGTCTGAGGTTATAAGCAATATTTCCGAAGCTCGCCTTATTCCTGAGGTCCGAAAGACAAATATGATCATATTTCCGGACCGTAATACCCTTTATTCATTCGGCATAAACCTCTCTGATCTCAGCGGCTATTTAAGACAGGCTGTTTACGGAGAAATCCCGACAAGTATTCTGATTAACGGAGAAGACACGGATGTCAGGGTCCGTATAACTGAGGCAGCCCGTTCCGGGCGTGACGATATTCTCAGGCTGAATATGCCCGGAAAAAATTCATCACCGGTACGCATGAG
>QKCC01000088.1 GCA_003245835.1 Spirochaetales bacterium
AGCGCGGCGCATTTTAGGGCTATGCTGCGAATCTGATCCAGCAGCACCCCGTCGTCCCCTGAAAAATCGAGGCTGCGCGCGGACATCCTGTAGGCATCCGAGGTCTCATCCCACTTGGAACTGTAATCCAGAAACGGGTTCCGGCGATCGGAGTCCGTGTACAAAATCTCGGATGGCGGAAGAAGGGCCCAGCCTCCGTCTGCATCCGCAACCATTCCTATGTTTATTTCCCTGCCCGGCAGAAAAGCCTCGGCAAAGACTCCGCGTGGTTCGCGGGACAGCCTGTCTTCCGCTTCCGCCGCAGAATCAGCATCAAATACCGAATCGGGGGTCATGCCTGCCGAGCCGTGCTCCCAGATCGATTTTATAATATAGCGCCCGGGAACAAAGCCGTCACCAAGGTCGACAGTTCCGGGGCGACCGCCCTGCTCAATCCGCCGGGGGGTGGGAATGCTGCCGAGGGCCATCTGCCGTTTTGCCAGAAGTTTGTTTGAAGTAAGATACAGCGCGTCGGCGCTGCATCCGGTATAGCCGCACCCCTCCTGTTCGAGCAGCAGGACCGGCAGGGCTATTAGCCGCCCTTCACCCATCCTCGGGTCGGTCAGGTTGAAAAACAGGTGATCGCGCCGATCACGCAGATCGCGGCGGAACGAACTCAGATCCTCAGGCACAGGCAGCTCTTCTACACTGTGACCAAGAACCCTGAGGGCTTTACCGACTGCATTAACCTGTTCGATTGTGTCCAGATCATCCGGGCCGGCATCCGGACCGGGGCTGTTATAAAGCAGCGACAGGTTCACAGGCTGCCGGAGTCTCTTTCAGAAGTCCGGTCCGCTCGAGAGCCGAATCCATAATCCGCCCGATAAGTTCTTTATAGCTTATCCCTGACAACCTGCACAGGATAGGCAGATCTGAATCAACCGGGTTCAGCCCGGCAAGAGGATTAACCTCTATAAAGTTGGGAATACCCGCAGCATCCAGCCGAATATCAATTCTTCCGCCGTCACGGCAGCCCAGACCCCTCCAGGCTGCAAGTGCAACTTCTTCGCATGCACTGCCCAGTTTACCGTCGATAAGCCGGTATTCGACCCGGTCGAGGTAGTTTTTCTTGGTTTCGTACGAGTACGAGGCTCCTGAAAGTTCCTGGTTAAAAACAACCTCCATCGGCTTAAATGCTGTAGCGGCTGATCCTGTGCCGATGATTCCAACGGTAAACTCCCTTCCCGGAAGGAAGGTTTCGACCAGCACCGGCTGGCGGTAGGCTTCCAGAAGCTCAGCGCAAATCGACTCCAGGTCGGTACGGTTGTGCACAAGGGAACGATCACTGATGCCCTTTCCCGTTCCTTCGGCTGCCGGTTTAACGAACAGCGGAAACGGCAGGGACAGATCTTTCAGATCTTCCATAGTGTTTAAAATCAGAAAATCAGCTGTGGGCACACCTATGTTCTTCAGAACATGCTTGGTCATACCCTTGTGAAGGGTAAGCCCGAGTACCATCGGGTCGGAAAAGGTATAGGGAATCCGGTAAGCATCCAGCAGCGCCGGAATCTGGGCCTCTCGGCTCAGACCGAACATGCCTTCCGCAATATTGAAGACAATGTCCCAGCGTTCACCCGCGGCAAGCTGTTCCACCAGGGAATGGACTCCGCCGATTCTACACGGCTCATGCCCGAGCGCCCGGAGGGATTCTTCGATCCCCTCTATAGTTTCACGTGTATCGAGTTCAGCAGTCTCTTCCGCTGAATAATTTCTTGCAAGATATTCATCTCTCAGATCGTATGTCATGCCGATCTTAATTTTCATCAACAGGCCCCTCCGTCAAGGCTGTCGTCGGGATAAGCATAAAGCTTTCCCTCGTAGTTCTTCAGTATCAGGGAGCCGTCGGAGGTTCCCTGGATGTAATCCGGACTTATAGGGATCTTGCCGCCTCCGCCGGGGGCGTCAATTACGTAATGCGGCACCGCATAACCCGAGGTGAAACCCCTTATTCCGCGAATCAGTTCAATACCGTCCCGAACCGTTGTACGAAAATGAGCAGAGCCGGCAATGGGGTCGCACTGGTAAAGGTAATAAGGCTTCACCCTTATCTTCATCAGGTTCTGAAACAAAGCGGTCATAGTCTCGACCCGGTCGTTCACACCCTTCAGCAGAACAGTCTGGCTGCCCAGCGGAATACCTGCGTCGGCGAGCCTGCGGCAGGCCTCGGCTGATTCCGGGGTAATCTCATCGGGATGGGTACTGTGAATGCTCATCCAGAGCGGGTGATACTTCCGCAGCATTTTAACAAGGCTGGCTGTAATTCTCTGCGGCAGAACCATGGGAACCTTGGTTCCGATCCGGATAATTTCAACATGGGGAATCTCACGCAGGCGCCTGAGCAGATACTCAAGACGGTTTTCAGGCATAGTCAGCGGATCACCGCCGGAAATCAGCACATCACGCACTTCCGGATGCAGACTGATGTATTCCAGGGCCTGGTCCCAATCGGATCGCGAAAGTCCGGCATCTCCGTCGCCCACAACGCGCGATCTTGTACAGTAACGGCAGTTTACGGAACAAACATTGGTGGCCAGAAAAAGAACCCTGTCGGGATACCGGTGAAAAAGCCCGGGGGCTTTGCAGCAGCCCTCTTCGTGAAGAGGATCTTCCGACTCCCCGTCGCTTAGACTGAGTTCTTCCGGAACAGGAATTACGGTCCTGCGCAGCGGCTGGTCCGGATCTGCCGGATCAACCAGTGACGCGTAATACGGAGTCAGTGCCAAAGGCAGTTTTCCGCCTGACAGCACCATTGCGGTTTTTTCTCCGGCGGAAAGGCTGAAGAGCCTTTCAAGACCGTCAAGGGTCCTGATCCGGTTTCGGAACTGCCACTGCCAGCTGTTCCAGTCTTCGTCGGAGGCTTCAGGATAGTAAATGTCCCTGAAAGCACGGCTTCTGGCGCTCATGACCGGAAAAGAGTTTCTGTTTATTCTTACGGATTTAGGATTCCGTACGGACACTTCAGGCTTCAGAATCTGAAGCACAGAACCGGGAGGTTCCTCGTCTTCGGGGCTGCTAGTTAAAACGGAACCGGATGGTAACGGGTCAGGGTCCTCGTCCCCGGAATGGTTTTCGTTAAGTGATGAGAGAGCTGCACAGTTGTTGTTTGATTGTTGACGAATCAGATTTGTAATCATCTTTTTCTAATCCTCATTGCCTGAAGTTATCAAATCGCTTCGGCTCGGATAAGAAAGAATTCCGCAACCAGGTTGCGGATGGATGCCGAACTGCAGACTAATCTGCAGAATCGAATAAAAACATCACTAATGAATAAGATCATCTTTTTAAAAAAAAAGTCAATAGGTTTTTTTTCGTATATCCGAACATAAAAACCGTGCGGATATACCTGTTTAAAATAGTAATAAATACTTTCATAGTAAGGATTTATAATATTTTGGTTGACGCGGGACCGGAGTTCCGTTAGGCTGTCCTAAGGGGGTTAAATAATGAAATTATTCATTTGCTCAATCTGCGGGTTTATATATGATGAGGCTTCCGGTTATCCTGATGGAGGTATCTCACCGGGCACTATATGGAATGATGTTCCGGCATCATTCGTCTGCCCGTTATGCGGCGCTTCAAAAACCGATTTTAAAGAGAAACCGGAAACAGGGTCCAATCCTGCCGGGGCAGCCGTCCCGGACATCTCCCGCACACAGCCTGAGAACGTCGGTTATTCGGCAGCTGAGCTTTCAGCCGTTTTTTCAAATCTGGCAAAAGGCGGAGAAAAGCAGTACGATCCCGAACTATCGGCATTGTATCAGGAGCTTTCGAACTATTATAAGTCAAAATCAAAATCGGCAGACAAACACGGTTTTAAAAGCCTTGATGCACTTCTTCAGACAGATTTATCTTCCGGTTTTTCTTTTGCAAACAGGACAGCGGCCGAATACCATGACCGCGGAGCACTCAGAGCCCTCAAATGGTCCGAACAGGTATCACGCATGATCAGCTCACATTTAAACAAGATTACCGACGGCTCGGCAGGCTTTATCGAGAATACAAACCTGTATGTCTGCGAAATTTGCGGGTTCATTTATGTAGGCGATGAAAAACCTGAAATCTGCCCGATCTGCAAGGTTCCGAACTCAAAAATGACTCAAATCAGGAGGGCTGCCTGATATGCATGCTGTAAGAAATATCCGTTTATGTACGAAAGACTGTCTTTGCCTTTACGTCTGCCCCACCGGCGCCACAGACACAGAAACCGGTCAAATTGATCCCGGCACCTGCATCAGCGGATGCCGTCTTTGCGTCGACGCCTGCCCGTCACACGCCATATCTCTGGTTCCGGAAGAATATCCCAGACAGCAGGAGAAAACCGACGCGGTTAAAAAGGCCCTGGGAGTTCTGTCGAAAAGCAAGACTGAACAGGAATTGACGGCATTTGAAATCGCGAAGGATTCAGAAAACCCCTTAATTGTGCAATTTGCCGAAGCCGTCGCCATGTCGAACCGTATAATGGCCGAAGATCTGTTACGTGAAGCAGGATTCATGCTGCCTCAAAGCGATGAAGCACTGACCCTGCTGAAGTCCCTGGCAGCATACGAAAAATCAGACAGCTTTCCGAAAGAAGCCGCAGAAAAACTCATACGAAAACTTGAAAAAATAAATTCAGCTGCGGTGTAGAAGAAAAATCTGACGGGGCCTTAAAAAAGGCTAACCGGCACGGCTGCCCTGAACGGGATCATCCAGATGCCCGTGGTCCCTGCCTCTGCCGCTCAGAATCAGGAAGTGCTCAGACGGCAGGGCATCCCAGAAACTGTCCGGGTAAATCCAGGTTTTACGCCGTTTCCATCTTCGGGCTTCGAGCGGTCCCCTCAGGATTTCCGGCTCCGCAGCGGTTGCAGAATTCGTATATTCCCGTTTCAGGCTGTTCAGCGCAATACCGTCGATCCGGCAGAACACATCTGCTCCGGTTACCTTAAGCCCGTACCGCTCCGGGTGGTTTCCAAAAGGAGTTCCCTTGTACAGTAGAAATTCACTGGCGGTATGGGAATGAATCCAGGGCCGGTTATCCTGAAGAAAACTGTATGTTTCTTCGGCTGCATTATCGTCGGATCCCGGCAGACCGAAGATCATCAGGGCCTGGTTAATAATTCCGGCTGTTGCGGAATCCCTTAGAACCCGCGCAACTTCTCCGGGGTTTGTTCCCTTATTTGCCAGATCCAGAAGCCTGGCGCTGCCGGATTCGACACCCCAGCTTATCCAGCGGCAGCCGGATTGCGACAGCAGGGTCATAACATCATTCGTCATATCCTCTGCAGGCCGGCCCATGAATGTGTACCGGATTGACAGATTCCGGGCTATTACCTCACGCGCAAACGGAACCAGAAAAGAGGCGTCAAGGTATTGATCCGTAAAATAAAAATGACTTGCACCATAGGTTTTTCCGAAATATTCCAGCATATCAACGGCAGCCGCGGGTTCCGTGCAGCGGTACTGCCCGTATGAAAAATTATGCGCGCAGAACCGGCATCTTCGCCATTTACATCCCCGGGAGAACTGGACAGGGAGTACCGGTTCCGGGTTGAAATACGAAGAAAGATCAGCCCAGGAAAAATCAGGCGGAACCAGTTTCTCAAAAGAAGGAACCTGCACCGGCAGTTCTCGAACAACCTTCCCGTCATGCCGTCGATAAAGCCCGGGGACCGGGGATTTTCCGTCTTCCCGAATAAAAACCTCCAGGGCAGCCTCGCCTTCCCCGGTAAAAACGCCTTCCAGCCAGGGAGCGGCATTCAAAAGATCAACCGGATCAGCAAGCAGCACAGAGGCTCCGCCCAGGTAAATTCGATCTTCACGTTCCCGTACAAGCCAGCGGGAAAACCCCAAAGAAAACAGAAACTGATCCGGAAAAAGGCACGAAAACATAACAGGTCCGTTCCCGGAAGGTATGGTTTGCGCAAGAAAATGGAACAGCTGATCAAGGTCATCCGGCAGTATTGCCGTATCAAGCCATCTGCGGACGGACTCCATCCGCCTTTCGGAATCACCCTTCAAAACCCGCTGCAGTGAAATCATGGGTTTATAGAATTCCTGTGAAAACATTCCCGTTTCTCCGCGGATGAAACGCTTGTAATCACCCAACTTCTCGGACTGCCCGGTTAAATAATCCCAGTACCGGATATTCAGGTCCTGCACCAGAAGACGATCCGGACCCAGGGTTGAGTCAATGTGCGCTTTTAAAAATGAAACACCCAGCGGTACGGATGTCGGCGATGCTGCCGGAGGAAAGACAAGGCTGATCATAGTGGACTGAAACTCCGTTCAAAACCTCATACAAAGTTTATTACAGATGGAATATCACCTACCGGCACAGCATGTCAAGCATGAAAATTCAGATTATATTTTCAAACATTCCTGCCGGGCTGCAGAGCTGTTGTCAGGACTCAGATTCTTCAGCTGATGAAGAATCTTCTTTCCGGTAGAAAATAAGCAGCAGCATTGCAAGCACCGACAGTACTCCGACAAGCAGGTAGATTCCGCGATAGCCTTCATTCAGCGTGGACTGATAGACAGATTCCAGGACCGGGCCGCGGGCTTCAATTTCGTTCAGGTAATTCTCACGGGCCTTGTCGAACACTACAGGGACTGCAGCCCTCAGGGTGTTCATCTGCATACGCAGGACTGAAAGCTGAGTTTCCGTATCCTTCATCTGATCAATGGCAGGCTGCATTGCGGCACCTCCGGGTCCGGCCTGTCCTGCCGCTTCGGACATCTGCGATATAGCGCCTGCAAGTCCCAATATACCTGAATCAACCCCGTCAATACCCTTCTGTACACCGTTCTGAACATTTGATGCAGCCTCCGGTACAAACCTGTCAAAAAAGTATGAAGCAAATGACTGCATCACCCCGGTGATTGTAGTGACGTCCGAGCGGCGCATGGCCTGTACAAGATCTTCAGGTAATGCCGTGCCGTTTCCGGAACCCGAGAAGTCGACAGGA
Source organism: Spirochaetales bacterium (assembly GCA_003245835.1). Taxonomy (GTDB): domain Bacteria; phylum Spirochaetota; class Spirochaetia; order UBA9216; family UBA9216; genus Thalassospirochaeta. The sequence goes on from QKCC01000088.1 coordinate 6,984, forward strand.
ATTGTTGTCATCGCAAACGAATCAGGGAGTTCAATACCTCTGAGCATTTCAGCAACAGCAGGATTCTTTTTGAGCAAATCAATTTCATCAGTGATTTCATTCACATACGGCAGAGGAGGCACGCTAACCTCCAACGGAAGTTCCGCCGTCAGATTCGGCTGCAGAGAAAGTCCGGCATGGGCTATGAAACCTACCATCAGTGCAGGGGCAATCGTTGTTCCTATTGAACGGATAAGCGACAATGTAGCAAGACCGGAACCTGCTTCCCGGTCGGGAATGTTTTCAAGCATCATGTAATTCACCGGTGCGCCCATTGTAAAACCCAGCCCGAACCCAAGCAGCATCAGGCTTGCAACTACATTCCACAAACCCGGAGAAGATGCTGCTGTAAGAATAAGAAACACTACACCGGTCAGCGTTACCGCGAAGCCGAGCATCAGAACCTTCTTCGGCCCCATTTTATCTATCAGCCGCCCGGAAATCCCGGCTGATATACCGGCAAGAAATCCAAGAATCACAGTAAAATATCCCCCGTTTCCGCTGGGCAGCTTCAGCGCATTTTCGGAAAACTGGGGAATAAAGACGATACCCATCAGGATGAACCCTGCGGCAAACGCTACCAGCAGAGAAATGAGTATCGGAGAACTTGTAAAATAGTGAAGATTAATTACCGGATCCCCGGCCCGCTTCTCGACCGCGATAAAAATCGGCAGTAATAAAGCGGCGGCAATAAGGAACGGATAAACCGAAGTGCTGCCGATCGTGTCCCTAAAATGAAAAAAGTCGATATTCCTGAGCCCGTACAGCAGTGAAAGGACCATAGCCGTTATGATCAGAATACCCGTAAAATCAATAGGCTTGCTGTCTGATTCCCTATTGTTGGGAAGAAAAACCAGGCCCGCCACAATAATAAACAGCGTTATAGGCAGGTTAACAAAAAAGATGAACTGCCATTCCTGTGTCCCGAACAGATCCAGAATAGCACTCCCGGCCAGAGAACCGAAAATATTCGCAATTCCGTAAACCGCGCCGACAAGCCCGAGAGCCATTCCGCGTTTTTCCTTCGGAAAGGACGTCCCGAATTCAGCTGTCGCAATCGGCATAATTCCTCCGCCCCCGACTGCCTGCAGGGCCCTTGCCCCCACCAGAAACCCGAATATATCAGTATAGCGGGAGAGTCCGCAGAACAGTGATCCCAGACCGAAAAGAAAGATGCTCAGTATATAAATCGTTCTGCGCCCAATCCGGTCACCAAGCTTACCCATCACCGGGATGCTTGCCGCATACGCGAGCGTATATATAGTTATCATCCAGATGCCGGCAGCATTACTGACGCCGAACCCGTTCTGAATTATTTCACGCGCGGGCGTCACGATACCGGTATCGATGGCTCCCATAAAAATACCGGCCAGATATACGGCCAGAATCCAGCCTAAATTATTTTTCTCTGTATTTATTTTCATTTTGAAGATCTCCTTCCTTCAGAGATGATGAGATATTAGCCGACATTTTTTTCAGTACTTCTGCAAATATGCCCAGGTCATCCCCGGAAATACCGTCCAGCATCAAATCGTGCCATTCCCTGTTCAGGGCCATCGCGGCCGGCTTCAGCTTTAAACCGGCATCGGTTACCGAAATCCTTTTCTCTCTTCGATCGCCCGGATTCACATATCTCCTTATCAGACCTTTGGCTTCGAGGGTTTCGAGGGTTCTGGCAACAGAACCCTTATCGATCATGAAATGTTTTGCAAGCTCTTCCTGTTTCAAACCTTCCTGCTGAAACAGGTATGTTAAAAGAAATAGTTCCCGGGGCACCAGCTTGGAATCCGCAAGTTTTCTCGACACATAGATTTCAATGCCCCTTGTAAGAATTGACAGCTCGCCATGCATTTAAAACTCCTCATATTAGTTGCCACAACAACCGTTGTCAAGACAACTAATAATATACATATTTAAAAATAAACAGTCAAGAAAAAGGAGTCATTCGCCTGATGGGATTTTTCAGTCAGCGCCATGAAACTATGGGAATTAATCAATTCCCGGAATAATAATCAAGATTTTGAGGAGGATACTGATTTCTGTAAAGAAACAGCAGACGAAGGTTGATCATTTCACCTCCGTACTCGATATAGCTATTGTCCCAATTCAGGGGAGTTCCGTTCACTATGATGTCATACCTCTTGCGGTACCCCTCAGGATAATTGTCATCGTATTCAAGGAACCAGGACCACACAGTTTCAACTTCCACTATTCTGTATTTCGCAGATTCACTATCCATTTCCAGGTAGCGGTTGTTTTTCAGCAGATTGATACAGAAGTTAGCACTTCCGGCGTCAAGTGAAAAAGGCTCCGGTCCGGGATATATAATTGTATCGGGAGAGACCTGCGTCTCAGGTGAATCCTGGGCAGACATATGGAAACAGGCTGCCAGAAACAGCAGACACATGAGGGCTATTTTTGTTATGCCGGTTTTATAATTCAGCATGGCTCTTATCCGGATCATATAAGTATTTGCTTCACTAAAACTTTCTGGTAAACGGATTTTCTTTTCTCATTCTGATCAAAAGAAGCAGGGGTACAATTACATACGGCAGGTTCAGCGATAGAAATTTGGGAATATTCTGACACCTCCACTCCGGTTCCCCGAAGAATTCGACACCGAAAACAACTACTCCGGTTATAACAGATATTGCGGCAGCATACATGACCGCAGGAATCTGGATTTTATTCCATCCTTTAAAAGACGAAATAATAAAGAATACATAAAATACGGGGTACACAAAGGCCGAAAGACCGGTCACGAAGCGCATCCAGACCGGGACGGGATGATCTTCGGTAAAAAGGAACAGCGGATCACAGCCGAAGGCATAATTATAATTTGCCCGGGAAATAAAATTGGAACTGTCAGGTGCCATCCTTATTCCCAGAGTGGGAATAAGATCAGCGATTCCGGAAGTAACAATAAACAGCGCGAACATCACCATAAAAAAAATATCAGCCGGTCTTTGCTTTAGCGGTAAATTAGTTATCTGGTTCATGGAAATTATCTTAATTGAAAATTTCTGATTTGTCTTTCATTTTTACGAGCTGATGCTGAAATGATTTTATATAGTATTGGACGGTACCGTTTAAAACCTTACCGGCACCGTCCAATATAAAAATGTTAGAGAAGATCCTCGAATTCTGACGTATCAGCTTCCCTGCCGGCCTTTCGGTCTTCAAGGGCCTTTTCAATCGCTTTGAACTTTGATTTCGTCATTGGATGAAAGATTATTATAAGAACGGATATTCCCATAAAAAGCGCAGTCCAAAGTGTGAACAGCTGTTTCAATCCCGTAATCGCAGTATCAGGCTGTATATCCAGATCGGCATTGTACTTAAAGAATTCCAGGATCAATCCGAGGAAAAGCAGCCCGACAGCATTACCGACCTTCTGCGAGAAGGACATGAATGAAACATACAGACCTTCACGACGCATATTATGAATAAATTCATCAAGCTCGGTATTGTCGTAAGCCATCGAGTAGCAGAGCGTCCAGAAAGCGCCGTTTGCCAGCCCCATAATCAATCCATAGATCATTAGACTTGAGAAACTGTATAAATTGATGAAGTAAAAAATCGCAATACCTACTACAGGTATGCCGTTAAGCAGAATAAACGCTTTTTTCTTGCCCAGCTTGTTTGTTGTAAAATTAATGAGCGGCAGAAAGGCAATAGAAAACAGTGCCATCGCGGTATAATAGATTGTAATCTGCGGATCAGAGAGAGGAACTACATAGATCATAATATGCAGGTTTATTCCGATGCTTATAGCCTGGCCGAACAGGTAAAAGAAATTGGCGCCTACAACATACTTCATCGGTTTCAATTTCAATGCCTGCAGGTATGTCTTGAATACATTGAACTTTTCCCTGACTGTTTCCGTGTCCGATACTGTAGAGACCTCTTTGCCCCTGGTCGCCCTCCAGCTGAGAAGATCAAACAGCAGCGCGCCGCCGCCTACAACAGCACCGACAAGGCTCCATCCGAGCTTGTCGTCACCGCCGCCCAGAATCGTAGCCATCATTGGTGCGAAGCCTGTAACAGCGACTGCAAGCCAAAGCGCAGCACTGCCCCAGATTCGAAGGTGCGTTCTTTCATCAAAGTCCTGGGTAATTTCGGCGCCGAGACTGTAATACGGAATGTCAACCATCGTATATGCTGTCCAAAAGAGAATAGCTACTATCGTATAATAAACAAACTTACCCGAAGCTGAAAAATCCACCGCTGTAAATGCAAGAAAAATCAGCAGACCCAGAGGAATTGCACCTGCAATAATAAATGGCCTTCGGCGGCCGAATTTTGATTTTAAATTATCGGACAGGTACCCAATAATCGGATCAGTTATCGCATCCCAAAGTATAACTATCAAACTGATGAATCCCGAATGTGCAGGACTTACCCCTGCTATCTCTGTTAAAAAGAAAAAGAAAAAAACAAGAAAAATATTATAAGCCAGAGAATCTCCGACCTGTCCGAGGGAATAACCGAATTTTGTTTTAAAATCGAGTTTTCCCGTTTTTAAGGCAGTGCTCATACCTCTTCCTCCATGGTTATAGAATCAAAAAAATCCGATAAAGACTTTTCATACTTTTCAGTCTCATCAGGCAATGAAAAACTTTTTCCGATTGTGCATACACCGATCTCCTGCGCCCTGGCAATGTATTCCGAAGGAGTTTTGACCAGATCTGGAAACCCGTCTTTAAAAAGAGGAGCATCGGAAATATTGTTTGCATACGGCATCGGAAAATCAGCATACTTCAACTGCTGAAGATAATGGTCCATAAAAATTGTCCCATATCTCCTTGCCCTGCGCACCAGATCAATATCAAGGGTTATTGTTGTAGTTGTCGGTGAAGTCCCGGCTTCCCAGACAAGTTTTCCTTCCGGATCAATAACCTGAGATTTTCCATAGCAGGTTGTACCTTCAAACGGACCGACAACATTTGTAGATACAAAATACGCCTGGTTTTCAAGTGCGCGTGTGTAATGCACATGCTGATTGAGGTGCACGAGTTCTTCCGGGTCCTGAGTCAGCTTAATCAGGACTTCCGCACCCATAAGCGTAAGGTTGCGGCTGATTTCCGGAAAGTTTGAATCATAACAAATCAGCACCCCGACCTTGGTATTCTTTTCGGGGATTTCAAAAACCACATATCTATCACCCGGCTGTGTCGAATTTTCTGCTGGAAACCAGGGGGCCATTTTTCTATAAACGTCGACGATTTCGCCCCCGGGATTAAAGATAGGGGCCGAATTGTAAAAGAAACCCTCGGCACAATCAGGGTGTTTCTCGTACATCGTTCCCGGAATCAGGTAAATTTCATGTTTCTTTGCGATTCGGGAAAAAAAATCCGTAATTCTCCCCGGAATAGGCTCGGGATTAAAATACCCTATTCCGCCTTCAACGCCTAATATCAGCTCCGGCCGATTGTAACCGGACATCATTTGTTCAATTTTTTCTTCGATGTATTCAAGATTTTCTGCAGTATCTAACGATATCGGCATCTGAATAATGCCGATATTCAGAAAACATCCCATGAGTCCTCCTTTTTATGTTATAAGTTCATAACAAAAACCGTTCAAAAATCTTACCATAATAAAAAAAATTGTCAAGGTTTTTCTGTTTTATGAAATTTAAGCTATTATTAATAACGCCGGGCAAGCTTGACAGGGGCAGGAGAAAGACAATAGTATTGCCTACAGAGAAACGCATGCATGAACTTAAGTCAATAAAAATTAAAAAAGCCTCTGAGCGGGCCGTTGAAGCCATATGGGAACTGATAAATTCAGGGACTTACTCGCCCGGCGACAAGCTTCCGCCTGAACGGCAGATGTCTCAGCAGCTGGGCATATCCATGACAAGCCTTCGGGAAGCGCTTCAGACACTTGAGAGCTACGGCCATATAAAAAAGATAAGAGGCAAAGGCGGCGGCAGTATAATTCTCGATGTCTCGGAAAACTCCAATTTAAAAGCCGCATCAAAGCAGCTTCTTCTTGGGCCGCTCTCTATTAACGATATAAATAAAGCGCTCCGAATGTTCCTGATTCCCATGTATTTGGATGTTATGGCAGAAGTTACCGACCGGGATATCCGCGATCTCAAAGCTTTTGCCGCAAAACAGGAACAGGACTTTGATTCCCACAGAGGGTCGATACTTGGATGGAAATTCGATGTCGAGGTAGCGAAGTTATCCGGTAACCCGATTATTGAAACCATTACGGAATATATAATGCTGATACTGATGCAGAAAGAGCTGGCCCTTGGTATTGACGACATCGGCGCCGACGACGAAGCATATGAGTATAACAGACAGGTAACTGTATATATAAAAACGCTGATTGATGCCCTGGAAAAAAAAGATGAAAAGCTTGTTGAAACTGCCTTCGAACAGATGGAGCAGTCCCTGGAAAAATTTATCAGCCGGGAAAAATCCGTTCAAAAATAAACGGATATAGTCCGCCGTTTTGCAAAAATGTCCCCGCAAACAAATCATCCTCAGGTAAGCGAAGCAAGGTAATGCTGCGAGCCACGCATTTCAAATTGTTTTATGTTGCCTGGACATGATTTGAAGTATAAAATTGAGCAATAACACTGATCTGACACAAAAGGAAAACGGAGTGGAGATACGAAGAGAGCGGCATATACCTTTCCGAAAACGGGACATTATAAATATGATCCTCGGGGACAGCGGGTTCAGCACCAAAAAAGAGACTGGTGATTTCTCACAGCTCTGCGGAATAATTGAAAGCATTTTTCATTTCACTTTCCACAGGGATCTGGAAGAATTGAAAGATGCCTACTTCCCTATAAACCCCGACATTAAAAAAAATGCAGAGCCTTCCGACGAGACAATCAGGAATTCCAACCTCAAACTTGAATCCACCATGCAGAAAATACTGAACGACGCGAATTTCAATATTATTTCGCAGGAAGAAATCGACAGCGCTTTTAACCGGAATGCACTGGTCAACTTCAGCGTTAAAATCGATTTTGATGATTATGATTATGCACATGTTTACGCCCGTGGAAGACGAAAAGAGAGTTTTACTCTCAAGCGTCTGTTCGGTCTAAAAAAATCCGAACATGAGCACGAAATACTAGAGAGGGTTGTTCTTCTTGCCCGGCTCAAAGATACAGAGGAAGAGAAAGGCATAACTTTTATTAAAATGTTCAAGGACGTTCCTCTTGAAGATCTTGAAATTTTGTTTCCCAACTCAAAGGTACTGATGAGCCTGAAAGACAAACTCATGATCGCAATCCCGGCAATTGCCGGCGGCGTTCCGCTTATGGTCACCAAGGTTGTTCCCGCAGTTATTGTTGCATTTGTAATTATCAGTGCCTATCTTGGAATCAAGGGGACAGTTGAAGAGAATCAGCTCAAACAGGCAATCGCGGTCTTCTCGGCTCTCGGCGCGCTGGGGGGATTTCTGTTCAAACAGTGGAGCAAATATAAAACAAAAAAGTTCCTGTTCCAGAAAGAGCTCAGCGACAATCTTTATTTCCGAAATATGGTGAACAATGCCGGGGTATTTTATTCACTGATTGATTCCGCTGAAGAAGAAGAGTGCAAGGAAACCTTTCTTGCATATTATTTTCTGTACACCGCAGAAAATGCACTGACGGAAAAAGAGCTCGATGATCGAATTGAAAAATGGTTTGAAGAGAAACACAGCTGTATTCTTGATTTCGAATGCGATGACGCACTTTCAAAGCTGAGGGACCTCAAACTGCTTGAAGAAACAGCTGAAGGACGTTATTCAATAAAAAAAATCGGGGAATCGCTTTCAATACTCGACCAAAAATGGGATAATTTCTTTATCTATTAATTTATCATACAACATGGAAAAGAGGTTATTATGGCTGAAAAAGCACCGTTTACCCTGAATATGCACCATACAGGCGTTTTTGTTTCGGATATGGAAAAAAGCATCGAATGGTATGAAGAAATGCTCGGATTTACACTCGCACACAGGAACATCTTCGAACTGCCGAACCAGGGGAAGGTCGATATGGCATGGCTGAAAAACGGAAATTTTTATATAGAGCTTTACCAGTACGCTCAGCCTTTAAAGCCGTTCGATCTGGAAAACTATTTTGGAAATCTGGGAACAAAGCATATCTGCCTGAGTGTTCCCGGCGATGAATTTTTAGAATTGAAAGAACATCTGAATTCAAAGGGTGCAAAAGTCATTATTGATATCCGGTGGCCGCTTGATCAGAGAGTCGGTCCCATAAAACCGCTTGCAACCGACGCAGACCCCGAGACCAGCCACGGTGTCCTCTATGTTGTAGATCCTGACGGAATATGGATTGAAGTTGTTGAAGACTATACCCCCGGCAAACCGACAAAGAAATAAAAACAGAGGTAAATCTGATATGGAAATGAAAATAAGCCACGATTCGGCAGGTACGCATATAGACTGGGAACACGAAGGTGTTACTGCAAAGATGATTGACTGGTTCTGGAGCAATATGGAAAAGGGTTTCATTCTTTGGCACCCCAGCCAGCATGAACCGCTGACTTGGGTAATCCCCCCGAAACACGGCAATCCTGTAGGCTCAGTGCACCTTGCGCCGCAGACATGGTCGGACGGTACCAGGCAGAACCTTTACATCCGCTTTGAAGATTTAGCGACAGTACCGGAGTATGTAAAAAAATACATTGTTTACGAGCATTGTGTTGTCGTCGCCGGGCTCGGTTTCGGAGAAGAAAGCCTGAATGTTGCGGTTGAAGATGTTATGGGGTACCGTATTCACCAGTGGCAGAAAACAGATTTCGGAGTTGAAGGAAAGTCTTCCGGCATAGGTGTAAAGAAAAAGGAAACAAGAGAAGACGGACTCGTCTGGGCAAAGCACTGCGGCGAGGAAGTCGGAAACTGGGGCGAGTTTCTTCCGCAGCTGTACACACTGTACCGGGCAGTCACCAATACGGAAACAAATCCCTATGCAGATTTGAGTGTGGAAGGTGCCGGAAAAAGCCTGAAATATAAATACATAGAATAACAGCAGGCGGCGGTTTGTACTGTTAAACTTCCAGGTACTTTAATATTTCAAACGACAGGTAAATCTCAAACAGGTTTTTTGTGTCTGTTAAAGACAGGCCCATTATCTCTTCAATCTTATTAATGCGATAGTAAATTGTATTCCGATGCACACCGATTGCTTCAGACAGGCTGACTGGATTATTCAGATTTTCGATATACTTCCGCAGAAATTGTACGTATTGAGTGTTATTCTGCCTGTCGTATTCAATAAGGTTTATCAAACTCCGGCTGCAAAATTCCTTTAACTCAAGATTCGAGTTAATAATTGAGAAGATATGCTGAAGCAGATAATCATCATAGGCAAATACCCTCTCGTCCGATCTGCACCTCATTCCGCCTTTAACCGCAATTGATGCCTGATCAAAAGCGTTTTTCAGTCCGGAAAAATTGTCGAATTCCCGGCTTTCACCTATCAATAATTCCTGCGCTTTAAGGAAATCGTACAGGATTTTTTTATTTTGTGAAAACCGGTTGTTCATTTCATGCGGATTAAATATTACTATTATATCATCTGCATAATGAACACACCGGACTTCCTTGTACATATTCGAAAGCCAGCTTCTGGTATACATGAACTCCTGTTTGTCTATCTTTTTTCCGACTGCGGTTATTAAGATCAGCTTCAGAGTCCCGCTGAAATTCCATCGCAGATAATTGAGTCTGTCTTTAATAACATCCTGACGGCTGATGTCATTATTCAGCAATTCCGAAATGAAAATCTGGCTGTTATTCTGATTTACTTTCATTTCGTTTAACTGCTTTTTCATGACAATCAAAACAGCCTCGGTTATGAGTTTCATTAACTGAATATCCGTATGACTGAATTTTTTGAAGGCCTCAAGAACGACTAACTGACCGACAGCAGCATCGCCGCTTTTTATATTTGTCCAGATTCTGTTGATGTGCGTATATTTGGACGGATCATTAATTCGTTCTTCAATATGATATTTATATTCTTCTACACTATTTTCAGGAAGATTATTCTGGGTATCAAAATAAATCGACTTTCCGATTATATTCAGCCTTTCGAGAATTCCATAACTTGAAAAATGTTTATAATCCCGAAATTCCTGATACCCCTTTCGAGTTATATAATTCCAGACCATATCATCAATGTGGATATTTTGTGTGAATCCCCATATTTTAAAATAAGTGTCACGAACAAACATTGGGTTTCCAATCAATTTGTAGCCTATATCAAGAATTTCCTGGATATCATCCGCTTCATAAACTCCCTTAAAAAGCAACAGGGCTTCATTAAACCTCCTGTATTCGTGCAGTAAAATTTCCTTCATCTGATCATAAACCAGGTCAACTTCAAAACCGGGAACAACCATCACATTCCTATTATCAAACAAACCGCTCTTCCTGAGTTTTTCAGGCGGCTCATCTGAAACAAGGCAGATATTCACAGGAAGGACTGTACTGTCAGGAATTGCAGCCGATTTCGGGTTGAAGACATATACAACATCATTCGGGTAAAATTCTTTCTGCTGTAACAACGAAGCAGCCGTTATGTATGCATCTGCTCTATTTTCAATAAAAAGTTCTGCTCCGTCAAAATGATGTGAAAAGTCTCCTAAATATAAATCGAGCACGGTGATCCTCCACTGTTTGTGCATCTGCACAAAAACTTCTCATTTATCCGGCATTATGTCCATACACAAGCAGGAGATCCCGATTGTATAATTTTTTATTCAATGCAGCGAAATATAACATACCTAAAGGAGGTTCACATGTTTCAAAGAACGAAAAGATCAAACATTCTTTTCAAAGCAGCTCTTGTCGGTTCAGCTTTCACGGTAGCGGCAACGTCCGGAGCGGCAGCCGAGGGGATGCAGGAACAGGATGGAAATGATTTTCTTAACCGGCATTCTTCCGTTACAGCATCCACGGTAAAGCCGCAGCGCAATATTACATATGATAACGGGGCTGTAAAACCGAATATCATTTACATCACGCTTGATGATATAGGTTACTCAGATATCGGCGCATACGGGGCAGAGATTTCGACCCCGAATATTGATGCCCTGGTACAGCAGGGACTTCAATACACAAATTTCAACTCGCAGGCACTGTCCTCTCCGACACGGGCATCATTGCTGACCGGCCGTGAGAGCAATTCTGTCGGTATGGGAATGGTTTCGGGACTGTCCCTGAATGACGAATTCCCGACACTGCAGGGATATGTGAAGGCAGAGGCCGGAACAGTCGCCGAAATTCTTAAAGCTAACGGCTACGCTGCTTTCGGGGTCGGTAAATGGCACCTGGCGCCTCAGTACACGCTGAATCCGGCAGGCCCTTTTGATTACTGGCCGCTTCGCCAGGGCTTCGACCGCTACTATGGGTTCCTTGACGGCGAAACCAGTCAGTTCACCCCCCAGATTGTCGACGGCAACACACTTTCCGAGGCTGCGGATAAGGATGTTCCCGGTTACAGCCTCAATGATGATCTTCTTTCACATGCAAAGCAGTACATAACAGACCAGATTTCGATCTACGGCGGAGATGTTCCGTTCTTTCTGGATTACAGCTTCGGAACAGGCCACTCTCCGCACCAGGTTCCCCAGCCGTACATTGACATGTACAAAGGAAAATACGATAAAGGCTGGGACGTCATCAGAAAAGAGCGTTTCGAAAGGATGCTTAAACTGGGCGTTATTCCGGAAGGGACCAAACTGACGGACATGCCTGAAGGCGTTGCCGCATGGGACAGCCTGACAGATGAGCAGAAAAAGCTGTACGCGCGCTTTATGGAAGTTTATGCCGGGTTCATGACCCAGGCGGACGATATGGTCGGCCAGCTGGTGCAGCATTTGAAAGACCTTGGCGTATACGACAACACGCTGATCGTTCTTATCGGTGATAACGGCGCTACAAGAGACGGTACAGTAAACGGGACCTTCAGCTTTCCGTCAGGCTTCAGTGCCGGTGTATTACCGACTGTTGAAGATCTGATGGTCCGCTACGAATTAATAGGCACCGACGGCATGCAGGCCCTCTATCCGATGGGCTGGGGCGCAGTAGGCAATACCCCGTTCAACACATACAAGCAGTCAGCCGGCGGCGGAGCTCTGCGGAATCCGCTTGTAATAAGCTGGCCTAAAGGTATTTCGGCAAGAGGTGAACTCCGTAACCAGACTTTTCATGTAACAGATATAACACCTACGATTCTTGATGTTCTTGACCTGAAAACCCCAGATGTTCTTGACGGTATTGAGCAGATGCCGATGTACGGAGAAAGCCGGAAAGACAGTTTTACTGATACCGGCGCCGCGGGCCGCGGCAGCTTTCTGGTAGTCGCCCAGTTTACCCAGGGATACTACGAAGACGGCTGGAAGATAATTTCAACGCATAAGAACGGGGACGAGGATTTTTCAGACGATTACTGGCAGCTGTACCACGTTGCCGAGGATTACTCTGAATCGACGGATCTTGCAGGACAGTACCCGGAAAAAGTTGAAGAACTCAAAGCGGGTTACTACGCCGAAGTAGAGAAGCTTGGTATCAGCAGCGGTATTCGAAACGGCAATCCCTCGGACATGGCCAACATCAGAAAACACACCGCAGCCGACCGCTCAACATTCAGGTATTATCCCGGCGTTGAATACATAGGAACCGCAGCTGCGCCCAATTTGAGTTTCAGCGACGTTACGATTACAGCACCCATAGACAGAACCTCAGCCAAGGATGAGGGTGTTCTGGCAGCCTACGGAGACGAGGCCAGCGGCTACGCATTCTACATACAGGATAACCACCTTGTTTTCTATTACAACCGCTTCGGCGTCGAATCGAAGGTTGTTTCCAAGGTCCCTGTTCCGACAGGAAAGAGTGTTGTGAAATTTGTTCTCGACACCGAGCGGCCAAACTATGGAGGCACAGGTACCCTGTACATTGACGACAAGGAAGCCGGATCCGGCTTCGTCAATACAACCGTTATGCTGACTCTTGAAATGTTCAGCATCGGACAGGATGTAATGGCCCCGGTTTCGAAAGACTATTCCGAAAAGGGCAATTTCACTTTCTCCGGAAAATACGACTACGTTCAGTTCGATTTGGTTCCGTTCATGCTCAACAATAAATAAAAATTGTGCCCAATCAGGATGGGAGTTGTTCAACCGCTCTCATCCCGGGCATCGAACGGCATCTGGAGAAGTGAACGTGTTTCACTGAAAATAAAATTAATTGATAAATGATAATTTTTATCTTATGAGGAATACCAAAGATGACAAAGTCAAAAAAAGCAATCTATACAATTATTCTGGCCATAGCCCTGACGGCAGCCGGAGTTTCCTCCTGCACAACAGCGCAATCATCCGCAGCTGATTATAATGCCGATCTGCTTTCGACGGCGGGGGCAAATTACTGGATGGCCTCTGTCGACAATCCAGTGACTGCGACAACCCCGGACGGCTTCAGAGTCACACTGATAGGTTCCGGCCTTCCAAAACTGGACCTCGACAAGATAGGCCCTAGCTTTCTGGTGGAATACAAAGACACCAAAATAATGGTGGACTGCGGTTACGAAGCCATGACCGGTCTGATGAAAGCAGGCATCAATCCGTCTTCTCTGACAAATCTGCTTTTGACACACCAGCACGCAGATCACAATGCTGATTTCACCGCCTTTTTTATCGGCGGATGGGACGGACAGCTGGGCCGCCGCGAGCTGAATATGGCCGGGCCTAATATGAGCGATCTTTATAATGCTGTAATTGGTTTCTACGGAACAGATCTGGATTACCGCATTAATGTAGTAGGATCTCCTGGAGACGGCATTTATACCAATGTTTCAATCAAAGACCTTATAGAAAATACCGAGTCCTTTGAAATCGATGGAATTAAAATCTCCGCCATTCCCGTACCGCACACCATTAAAAATTATGCATATAAGTTCGAAGCCGGCGGACAGACCATCGTTATGACCGGAGATATGACATACAACGAAGATATTATCGATTTTGCCGCCGGAGCCGACATCGTCGTTATTGATGCTCTGCAGGCTGCCGACTTCTCCGACATTCCGGAAGCCGCCCGCGCGAAGGTTAGACAGAATCTTTCAAAATCACACATCAGGAATGAACAGATTGCAGAGATAGCGGCACGCGCACAGATGAAAACCCTAGTACTGACCCACTGGGCCGGTGCAATGACGCTGCAGAACAGCATTGACCTTTACCGGGAAGCAGGGTACAAAGGCGAAGTCGTTAAGGGTATTGACGGCATGGTTGTTGAACCAATTAAATAATTCTGACTTCCGGTTATACAGGCAGTGTTTTCGAGTCCTGCGAAGGGCTGATCTTTACACTGCCGTCAAAATTAAATTAATAGAGAGTTACCGAATCCGCTTCAGTAACTCTCTTAATATACAGATAACATACTAATATATAAGGTGATAATTGGATAATTATGTCGGTTAAAGCAAAAACCGGACAGGGCTGCCATATATTGGCAAAGCCGAACGGCCCAGTCTGCAATTTAGGGTGTAAATACTGCTTTTATCTGGAAAAGCGGGAACTTTATCCGGAAAAGAACAATTTTCTGATGCCGGATGGCGTACTCGAAAAATTTGTGAAGGAATACATTCAGTCACAGAACATTCCTGAAATACAATTTGTATGGCAGGGCGGAGAACCCCTTCTTGCCGGTATTTCATTTTATCAGAAAGTAATCGGTTTTCAGCAGAAACACATGGGTGATAAAAAAATTGTCAACTCCATGCAGACCAACGGTATTCTTCTGAATAATGAATGGTGTGCATTTTTAAAGGACAACGGATTCCTGGTGGGGCTCAGTCTGGACGGCCCGGAGGAAATCCATGACAGATACCGGCTGGATCTGGGAAATAACCCGACGCATGCAAAAGTTATAAACGCACTCGAGCTTCTTCGGAAATATGAAATTCCCTTTAACGTACTCGTATGTGTAACAAGGCAATCATGTGAATATCCTGACAGGATATATGCTCATTTAAAGGAACTGGGCGTTCAGTACATTCAGTTTACCCCTATAGTTGAACGGTACCCGGATGAAGAAGCCGAAAAGCTCGGACTGAACCACTCTTCACCTGGAATAAAAACAGGTACAGCCCCCCTGGTCACCGACTACAGCGTACTGCCGGAAGAATATGGAGATTTTCTGATATCAGTCTTTGAGGAATGGGTAAGGAATGATGTCGGAAACCTCTACATTATGAATTTTGAGTGGGCGCTGGAATCCTGGATGGGACTCCCTTCGACGATCTGTATTTATTCTAAGCAGTGCGGAAGGGCGCTTGCCGTTGAACATAACGGCGATATTTATTCATGTGACCATTTTGTCTTTCCTGAGTATCGTCTCGGTAATTTACTGGAAACACCCTTGTCAGCATTGACGGAAAGTCCGGCCCAGACAGATTTCGGAAAAAAGAAGGAACAAACGCTGTCATCCGCCTGCCGTCAATGTGATGTTAGATTTGCCTGTAACGGAGAATGCCCCCGGCTCCGCTTCGTTCCGCTGCAGGGCAGCAGCGGAGAGTATGTAAATTACCTATGCGGCGCCTACAAAAAGTATTTCCGTCACATTCATCGATACATGAAGGCAATGGTACAGCTTATTCAAAACGGAAAGCCTGCGTCATGGATTATGGACGTAATCGAGGGCCCGGTGATAATTACAAAGGACTAATTTACCCTTTCAAGCATCCTGGAACTGATTGAATTTATCGGACATATTGTGCACCAGGTTCTGGGCTTGAAAAGTACCGCGAGTATTATACCTATAAGTGTCGATGTCAGCATAATTGAATAAAACCTGTATGCAAGATGCACAACGGCGCCCGGCAAAGTTTCCATTGGAAAGGCCTGGGGAAGCCCGAAGTGCAATTGAAAAACAATAAGAAGTCTGATTTTATCTACCGGGTCAACCCGCCCGATCGAGACCATTATCGTAGACATGGTAACAAAAAGCAGATTGAGTCCGAAGTAGAAAAGCAGGTTCCGGCGCATCTTCTTTCCAACCAGCCATGCGGGGGCCTTTATCCCTATACTTAAAAACCTGATGCCTGATAAAAAGTTCGCCCGCGGGCAAATACCTGAGCACCAGGATTTTCTGTTATTCAGCCTTAAGAGAATAAACGGAAACACCATACATCCGACAGCCGCATACGCAAAAAGAATATTCATCATTGGCAAAATAAAGTAAAGCACTGTGAAGATAAAAAACAAACGATATTTCATGTTGCCAATATATGACTTTATTTATATATTGGCAACACTATCAATGTTGAGCAGATTAATAACCTGCCGCGCGTTCCATAGCCGCCTTTTTCTGTCTCATCTCAAAGCGGGCGACAAAAATTGCTGCAATTATTCCGACAACCAGAATTACAAATGAAGTATTGAAAAAGATTGAATTGATTCCGTTTGCTGCTATCACCCTTCCGTTAACAGCAGTTCCGACGGCACCGCCGACAAACATATTGAAGGATGCAAGTGACATTGCCGTGCCGCGCATTGCGGGAAGCTTGGCTTGTGCGGTTGAGACAAGGGTCGGCTGCAGAAATATAAAAGCGACACCGAATCCGAATAACGCCAGGGTAATAAGATATACGTTAGTCAGAACCGACAGCGCGAAAAGACATACAAAGCCTAAAATCCCCGCAGCAACCAGAAACCCTTTTTTCAGGACCTTTCTGATTCTCGGTGCAACACGTCCTCCAAGAACCGTTCCAATACCGAAAAACGATAAAATCAACCCGATCTGAAGAACTGAAAATCCTGTCAGCGACTGCAGAAGCTTTCCGGAATATGTGAAAGTCCCGAATACAGAGAATCCCATAAAGAAGATTACAAGAACCAGTCTCATAAACCGGTAATTGGTTAGCGGAGTTTTATATGCGGTGAAGAAGTTCAATTTTTCCACAACTCCCTTATCCTTTTCAAGAATCTTCAGAATGATGAGCGCTACAATAAGTTCAGCGACACCGTAAACAATGTATACAAGCCGCCAGGAACCTATGTAGGAAATAATCCCTCCGAGTGCCGTTGCAGTTGCTCCGCCGAGAAACATCAGACCCATTACCTTTGCTATAGCGCCCTGCCGCTCCTTGTCGTTGAAAGACTGCCCTACCAACGCCAGTGTTACGGGAAATATACCGGCACCGAATGCCCCGTTAAAGCTTCTGAATACAATAAGGCTAGGCAAATTAAATGCAAAACCGCCGACGATACTGAAAACAGCTGTTCCGAATGCCGCAATTCTTATTATTGTAACCTTGCCGAACCTGTCGGACAGGGGTCCGAAAATCAGGGTAAACAGACCGAAAGAAAGCATGTAAGCGGTAACTGACAAAGCCGCCTGTTCGAGCTGCAGGCCGAGGTCCTGTGAAATATTCAGCAGCAGTGGCGCCGCAGCATAATTATCACCATTCGTCAGGAACGCAAACATTCCCAGAGTCATCAGCATGACGTTTCTTTTATCTTTCATTGAAACCATCCTCTATATACCAGATGTTCTATATTCTTTGTTTCTTTATTTTGAAACTTTGAAACAAAAAAGTCAATAGCCCTAAATTTACTGTGCATAGCCCTCCGCGCCTGGTGTAAAGTTTAATTGATAAGATTAAATCAATATGCTATTACGTTGATATGAAATATCATCTTTATCCAGCCGGTAATGAAGATGCCGGATGGATTAATAAGCTGACAAGAGAAACCATGAAACCGTATGTTGATTTATCATGGACTACTGAATCGGAACAGGAAGCATATTACAAGCTTAACGAGTTTGATGAGGAATCCACAATGGTGATTGTTGTCGACGGAGAAAAAGTCGGCAGACTTACCTGTATCACGGAAAACAAATCAATCGATCTGGCGGAACTGCACCTTATACCCTCATTTCAGGGAAAGGGTTTAGGCTCAATTATAATAAAAGATGTTATTGATGATGCTGCGTTAAAGGCTCTGACTGTAAAATTAAAATGTCTGAGGACCAACCCCGCCCGGAACCTGTATAGAAAACTTGGATTTGTTCAGGTTGATGAAGATGATAAAAGGCTTTATTTCGAATACCCCGCGGAAAAAGTCGTTTCCTAATCAGCCTTCATCCCTGAGATCCGTTTAAATTCGTCCTCAACCTTAATCAGGTTCTCGATAAGCTTTGGGTCAAATTTCGTACCCTTCTCCCGAAGAATGATCTCCATCGCCTCATCGTGACTGAAGGCTCTTTTATACGGCCGCTCTGTCGTCAGGGCATCATATACATCCGCAATAGCCATTATTCTCGCCGATAAAGGAATATCCAGACCCTTTAGTTTGTGCGGATACCCCGAACCGTCCCAATTCTCATGATGGTGCAGGGCAATTTGGTAGCCGATTTCAAAAAACGATCGGAACTCCAGCGATTCAGCGGCATCCTGTAAAACCTTTGCCCCCAGCTCGGAATGTTTCTTCATAATTTCAAACTCATCTTCAGTCAGCTTACCCGGCTTCAGCAGAATGCTTTCTGAAATTCCGACTTTTCCGATATCATGCAGAGGAGCCGACCTTTCAATATCTTTTATATAATCATCAGTTACATATTTTCTGAATAACGGATCTTCCTTAAGGCTCTGTGCCAGAATACGGCAGTATTCGCTTGTCCGCTGAATGTGTTCACCGGTTTCATTATCCTTAAGCTCCGCAAGCATCGACATTGTCCTGATAGTTAGGGTCTGGCTCTTGTCCAGATGCTTTATTGCCTCATTTTGCCTGGAATAAACCTTGAAGAAAAGCAGAAACAGGCTGATATAAAAAATAAACCCGCCGAGAAAAATCAATAAGGCAAACTGTGCCCTGCTTTTCTCTATGGTGTTTCGAAGTTTGTTATCTTTAATTTGAATCGCAGCAGTGCCGATCTTTCTATTCTCAAAAGTGACGGGAATGTAGTAATTAATAATCAAATCCGGGTGTCTGGATACGATTAAATATGCCCCTGATTTGCTTTCACGCACATTCCCCTCTTCAGCCACAGAAAAATCCGCAGAACCTTCATTCTCCGGATACGACCAGACCAGGCTGCCGTCATTATCGATCAGCCTGACATTATTGACATAGGGATACTGTGACAGATCGCTGCTGAAATGCGACCAGATATCAGCTGATTCTGAATCAAGTTCATCTCCGCTGTGTTCATGGCGGGTATCACCGGTTTCGATTTCATGAATTCCGAATTCCGACAGGACCTCAAAATAATTTTCGGGGATTGCAGCAATATATTCCGAGTAAAAACTTCCGCGCGAAGCAACAAGCTGGTCCTGGACTCGCCCCATCATAAAAACAACCAGAATAACAGCTATTATTAAGGTTGCCAGAAAAGAAACTATCGTATATTGAAAGATTACATTATTTTTTAAATTGGTGAGCGGCTTCAGAAAATTCTCCTTTAATAAGTAAATGCAGGCATAAGAAATTATAGCTCATTTTTAAACAATTTTAAATATCACTTTCACCGCAGAAATGGAGGAGATTTTACCTGCTCGAAACACCATGAATTATTACGCTTAACCCTTTTTATGATAAAATAAAATATGGTAAACCCGGTCCTCATCTCTGTGAACGCGCGATTCTCCCACACTAACCTTGCTCTGCTGTATTTAAAAAAAGCCCTGGATGACGCCTGCCGGATGATTGAATGGGACATTAACAGGTCCAGGCAGGGCCTTCTTGAAATACTTATGGAAGATGATTTTTCTCACTATTTCTTTTCAGCATACATCTGGAATTCGGAATATCTCAAATCTCTAATCACGGATCTTTCAGCTCTTCGACCGGACGCGATTATATGCTGCGGAGGACCGGAAGCGGTATACAACAGCCGCGTATGGCTTAAAGTTCCTGGTTTGAGCTACATCCTCGACGGCAACGCGGAAGATTTTGCAGAAATCATTCCGAGCCTCAGACAAAAGGAAACCGCAGAAATAATCAGGGTTCAGCAGCGGCCCTTTGCAAAGACGATCTTTCCTTATGATGAAGAACTTCTGAACGATCTTGTCGGCCGGCTGATCTATTACGAAGCATCAAGGGGGTGCCCTTTCAACTGTAGCTACTGTCTGTCAGCCGTACAGAGGAAAGAACCGGACTATCGAACAGAGGATCAGATCCGAGAAGAAATTAACTTACTCAGCCGGTTTAAAGGTACCGTAAAATTTGTCGACAGGACATTCAACTATAATAAAAAAATATCACGCTTCATATGGCAGCTGATGACTGAAAATCCGCCCGAAGGATGTTTTCATTTCGAGATTTATCCGGCTCTGCTTGAAGACGAAGACATCCGGCTGCTTTCGCTCGTTCCGCCCGGAAAGGCACAGCTTGAAATAGGTATCCAGTCAACGAATCAGCAGATCCTGAAGAATATAAAGCGGGCAGATAATTGGGAATCCTCAATGGAAAAGATCGGCAGACTGATTGAAATTGACGGACTTCGCATACACCTGGATCAGATAATCGGTCTTCCGGGCGATAATCCGGAAACTGCCGCCGAAACAATGAATAAAATTCTGGATCTTCACCCGGAAGTCTTCCAGCCCGGCTTTCTTAAACTCCTTCCGGGAACACCGCTGGCTGAGAATGCGGACCGGTACGAAATAAAGGCATCATCTTTACCCCCGTATGAAATTCTTGAATCCGAAAGCTTCAGTTTTTTGGATCTGCGTCATTTCCATCAGTTTGAAGATCTGGTATCAATCCTCTGGAACAGCGGATACTTCAGATTGACCCTTATTTACCTGGCAGAAAAAGCAGCCGGCTGGACAACCCTGTTTGAAGCGCTTCTTAACGGAACCGGAAATGAAGGTCCGGCGACCACCGAAACCAGGCGATGGGAACACTGGGGACTGAGGATCCTGAACATGGCGAGAGCCGCGCTGCCGGACGAACAGACTTACATCATTGACCTTCTGCGACTCGACTGGTGCCGGTTCGCAAACTCGCAAAGATACCCGGACTTCATTGAATATAGTGATGTCCCGGTGATGAACGCACTTAAAAAGGAGGCTTGTAAAACTGCCGCCGAAAAATTTCCGGAGTTCACAAAAAGCGAGCTCAAACGTTCAATACTTTTTGTTCCGGAATCAAAAGGGGAACATCCTGAATTGACCAGAACACTTTTTATAAGGCACCGAAAAGAAATAATTCAGATTCCAGAAATATAGTTTTGTTTAATCCTGAATATAGGGGGTGGAGAATTTATGATAAACAATCAGTGGTATGCTGTACTATACAGTAAAGAAGTAAAAACCGGCCGATTAACCGGCGTTGTCAGGCTGGGAGAAAAGCTCGCTTTCTGGAGGAACATAGACGACGGTGCTGTAGTCTGTATTGCCGATAAATGCCCTCACAGGGGAGCCTCGATATCAGCCGGAAAAATACATGCCGGGCATCCTCAGTGCCCCTTTCACGGACTTGAATTTGATAATACCGGAAAATGCCTTCTTATTCCCGGCAACGGAAAGAATACTCCTGTTCCCCGGAATTTCAACACAAAATCATATAAAACAACAGAAAAAGCAGGTTTAATCTGGATCTTCTGGAGTACCCATCTCAGTGCCTCGAATGCGGACTCTGATTTTCCGCCGGTTCCGTTTTTTGAAGATATTGATGAAAAATTCTCCTTCAAAAACTGGATCGACCCATGGCAGTGTCATTACTCAAGATGCATCGAAAACCAGCTCGATGTCCTGCACCTTCCATTCGTTCACCATAACACAATCGGTGCCGGTAACAGGACAATTGTGAACGGACCGAGAATCAGGATCAGTGATAATGAAATGAACATCTGGGTTTATAACGACGTTGATGATGGCCAGAAGCCGCAAAAACCGGAAGAAACCCCGGAACCCGCAGAAAAACAGCAACATCTTCATTTTCGCTTTCCGCACATCTGGCAGAATTGGCTTTCAGATAATGCAAGAATTTTTATTGCATTTGTGCCTGTTGACGAAGAACACTCCCTTCTCTACCTGAGGTTTTACCAGAACTTCGTGACCATCCCGATTCTGAGAGAAATCGTAAATGGAGCTGGAATGTTTTTCAGTAAAATAATCACCCACCAGGATCGCAGGGTTGTTCATACTCAGCTGCCGAAAAAAACCGAACTTAAAATGAACGAAAATTTACTTCAGGGTGACGGTCCAATTTTTGCCTACAGACGCAGAAGAGATGAGCTGAAAAAATCCGGACCCTGAGTTCGGAGGATAAAAAATAGGATAGAGTAAATACTTAAACCTCATTGAAGGTTCCGGGTGTTTATTACATAAAACATCCTTCGGGATATTCTTAAAAAAATGATTTTATATTAAAATGTAATATATGATTAAGCATACATTAAAGATAAACTGCCCTGACAAAACGGGCATAGTAAATGAAATTTCCCAGATACTCTATAAACACAATCTGAATATTCTGGAAAGCGATCAGTTTGTTGATTCTGATACCGATACCTTTTTTATGAGAATTGTCTTCTGCGGCACATACGATTCCGGAGAACTCTATGATGATCTGAGTACGGTACTCGGAGAAGACGCCGATATAAAGCTTCACGGTAAGCGGAAAAAGAATATCATCGTTTTGGCAACGAAGGAACACCACTGCCTCGGCGATATTCTTGTAAGGAACTTTTTCAGCAATATAAACGCGAATATCCTTGCCGTCATCAGTAATTACGATACCCTCAGGGAATTTACAGAAAAAATGGGCGTTCCCTATCATTATATTTCTCATGAGAATATTTCGAGGGAAGAGCACGAGCGCAAGATTATCAACACCATCGAGCAGTATGAGCCCGAATACATTATCCTTGCGAAGTATATGAGGATTCTCTCTTCTTCTTTCACGGACCGCTTTAACGAAAAGATCATAAATATACACCATTCATTCCTTCCTGCCTTCATTGGTGCAAATCCATACAAACAGGCATATGAACGCGGAGTTAAGCTGATCGGCGCAACCGCCCACTTCGTAAACCAGGACCTCGATGACGGACCCATCATCGAACAGGATGTAATACACATCACACATAAGCAGAACCCGCTTCAGCTGGCAAAAGCGGGGCGCGAAGTCGAAAAATCTGTTCTGGCAAAAGCCATGCAGCTTGTATTTGACGACAGGGTATTTCTTTCAGGCAATCACACGATAGTTTTTAAATAGAACCCTCCCGGAAAAATCAGATTTAAAAAAGTTATTACTCAAACACCTCCGAAAGCTTCCCGTCCGGAACATAAAATTAGCGGAGTCTGCAATCTGAGAGGCTTACAATGTATCAGGCATTAAAATTTCCAATGGTTTCAGGTGATACATCTCTATCTCAGGGCTTAGAAAAAACGAAGATTCCCATGGATTCTTTTCAACAAATCGATCCTGTATTTCACTAAAAACAGGATTATGTTTTGAAATTGTGTATGCCTCTGCATTAATAATTGTATAATTCCAATCGTAGGCCCGCTCGAACACGAAGTCAGACCGGTGATCTATCGCAAAGCAGCATTGATTATTCCGGTGTATAGCCTTTGATTTAAATGTACTTTTAAATGTGATTAAAAAGATATCATCACATTCGTTCGAAAGAAATGCCATCAGCGAAGAGTGCGGCCGGCTTTGAAGGCGCGTTATAAAAACTCCAAGCTTGTTTTCATATTCCTTTTTTGTCCAATTCAAATCTGCCGCGGAAACAGCTGATTCAGCCAGAGGCTTTTGACCTTCAATTATTTCATATTTATAATCAGAAGACGCATATTCAAGAACACAGTAATTTGAATAAAAGCACATAAATTCATTTGGTGAGATTTCTACCCTACCATCAGAAGCTGATTCTACCGTTCCCTTATATGAAACCCGGTAAACCCTGAGATCCGAATCATATTCATCTACACCCGTTCGATTATCCAAATGCAATGTTACGCACTGATTCAAAACAAACTGATGCCCCTTTGGAAAGTTCACCTGTATACGGTTGTTTACATCTATTTCGTATAACGCAACATAAACCAGTATCCGGCTGCCTAGATAACCGCTGATTATTGTAATACCCTTCTTCGGAATAAATGCCTGCAGAGATTTTTTATTGACCATAAATAAATATTAGTATATTGGAATATCAGAATGCAATAAATTGCCATACAATTATCCGATTCGCTTATAGAAAACAAATGATACAGAATTGTGTAAAAAGCAGAGTCATACCATTGTAATCTTGGAACCATTGCGGTTATATGTTAAAAGGAGAGATGATGTATCTTATTATAAAATAATTTTCTTTTAGACAGCTATTGATAATGAGAATTCAAACATTAATATTGAGTTAAGAGGAATAATAATGCCGATCATCGAGCGAAAAGCACTGGACAATTTAACACCCGACGACATTCTTTATCTTGACGCCGGCAATTTGATAAAAGCAGGGCAAAAGGTCGGGAATAATGTACAGGTTCTGGCAAATTACAATCTGACTCACATAACAACAGTTTCGCTGACAAGAGAAGAGATTGCCCGGCATACCGGTGATGATGCGGATAAATTTTTACAGGATTTTATCGAGAAAAGCAGAAGCCATAATTATTCCGATCTTAAACTCAGCCTCAAAAACAACCTCATGGATCTACATGTTCCGTTCAGTGAAAAAGACCAGTCATTCTCAATTCCGGGCAAGCGTAATTTTCTGAATGATAATGATCTGCTGCGTAAAAAACTTGAACCCCTGAATCTGAACCATGTTCAGGCCGGCAGTTCACGGATTATCGATAAATACAAGCTGAAGTTCACCGGTGACCTTCTAGCAAAGTATCAGTCATTCTATGACGGTTTGAAACCGGCAGAAAAAGGCAGTCAAAAAACCAAAGACACCATCGGAAGGCTTCACGTAAATTCAATCAGGCTCAACAGCTGGTATGACGAGACAAGACTCAGAACAGTAGGGGATTCGCTTGTTAACCAGTCAATCGACATCGCTATGTTGTTTATGCACACTTTTATAAATATCAATAAAAAAAGAATTATCGAAGGCCGCCCGCTGTCGGAATCAAGGTGGGATCCGACGCAGAAAAAGACCGACCGCGGCGTATACCAGTATAAACCTGAATTAATACTTGAGGCGGCAATCGGAGCCCTGCTCCATAATGTTGGAAACGCTCACCATACGGTGCATAAGACGGTTTCAGGCAAACCGCAGCTCTCGGCCGATGTAAAAAGCGATCAGCACAAGATTAAGAATATTCAGAACGCAGTCAATGTATTAAAGCATCTTTTTGACAGGGATGATATTTCTTCAATTTCCAAAATGATTTGTCTTCTTCAAAAAGACTACCCTGACGGAACAGGTTTTCCGGCTCCGAACGAGAATAAATATCTTTTCGAATTTGTCCGGCTTTTTCAGATTGTAGCTTTCTATGACAATATGACCAACCCGGTGATTTCAAGAACTGCATTCAGCCGAATGGACGTAATAAATTATATAATCAGGAATTCCGGGGAATACAATTATACCGGAGACAAATTCAAGTCGCAGCAGAAATTTGATTCCGCACTCGTCAGGGAATTCCTTGACGTTCTGGCGCCGTATGATATTAACGAGAAGGTTTATCTTTATCAGAAGGGCAGGCGCGATACTCATCTGTTTACGGGAAGGGTTGTTTCATATTCTGATTCATATATTCCGCTGATTTCCATTTTAAAAGATGAAAAAAATAACAAATTATACCGTGACGGGAGTCTGCTGATGCACATACCCTCATCATCATTGATAATGCGATCAAAAGACAAAACAGAGCGTAAACAATATCCGTGGGTCGGAGAACTGGAAATATTTGACCGGATGATCAGCAGCGGAGACATCAGCATGTACAGCGATCCGATATCAGGAGAGGTGCGGCCGCTTCATAAATCTATTGGTTAAACAATTCAATATTTTAAAATCAACCCTTGATAAATCAAATATTATCCATATGCTTTAGTTTATCTCTGCCGTTTAAAAATTAAAACATTTAAAAATCTATTTATTTGACAAGGAGAAACAAATGAAACGAAATTTTTTGAAAACAATTATTATGATTGGCTCGATCCTCCCGTTATTTACAGCATGTAACGGTTTTTTCGAGAGCAGCAGTACGTTGCGTGGTGAAACGATTTCAGAATACCTTTATTACTTCGCAGGCAGTTATGTTTTTAATTCACATAATTACATAACATTAACCTTTGATGAAAACGGAACCGGCGGAGACGTCGAAATAGGAATCTTATCAAGCGATTATCCAACTGCAGCTGCAGAAGCAGGCGGAACATACGCCGATAAAACCTATTTTCTGAGCAGCGGTTTTAAAGGTTCCTTTACCTATGATGAGGAAACTCATGAGATGGTAATGAATTTTACGGAGGCATATTACCTGAAAGACGGGTCCTTAACAACCTACCAGGCTGATTATGAATGGGTCGCGGGTACTGAGTATATTAAACGTTATTATGGTATCGACGCAGACAGCTTTTCAATGAGTTTAACAACCTGTGCAAACCCCTCCGCTGACGGCTTGGGCATTTATCAGATAAGTCCAAACGGATACTACTATTACCCGGACGGCGATAGCTGGACTGCCAATTACAGACTCTACCAGGCATACACCGCCGGATCAGATTCTGAAACAAGCGATTCCGCAAAAAAAAGCACATACACAATATCCGGTTCCTCAATTATTTATGAAAGCACAACAGACAGTATCTACACACAAAATTCAGCTGTAGTTTCGGAAAGCCATCGTATTACCACCAGAAACCTTGCTGTAAAGGATTTTTACATAAGCGGGGAAGTGACCGGCGACATTGATTTTAATGATGCATGGAAGGCAGGCAATGCTGTAACATTTATAGCAGAGGGTGAAGTTAGTGACATATATTACGAAAGCTCACAAGCCCCTACAACCGTTCCGGAATTAAACGAATACGGTTATGGATCTGTGGAAGGCTACGATGCAGATGGAAACTATTACTACTATGACTTATATACAAATTCAGACTATTACAGCTTCGTAAATTACGGAGACTTCATCGGAGCCACCTATAACGCAACGGCAATTTTCCGTTCAGCTAATGAGACGGCAGAAAATATACAGCTTTTATTTTAACCCGTAATGGGCTTTCGGCAGCTGCCGGCAGCCCATTATTCAAACTGCCGCCCGGTTTAAAGCTTGTGCCCGGCTCACTGCGGGTATATACTTTTTCGGGTGACAGAAAACGACGGCAGAGAAATCAATATTGAAAAACTAACCGAGGAACACGGAAAGATGGTGTACAACATCGCTTTCCGTATTCTCGGAAATCACCATGATGCAGAAGACACAATGCAGGAAACCTTTATAAAGGTTTGTGAAAATTCCGGCTCTTTTACAGCCAGAAGCAGCCCTGCGACATGGATATACCGTATCGCTGTCAACCAGGCCATCCGGCATAAACATCAGCTGAACAGCGTGGTGCAGAACAGCTTTGACGATTCAATTCACCGGGATGACGTTCCGGTCCCCGAATACTTGGAACAGCAGCTCTCTCCTGCCGAGGCCCGTTTTTTCAAAGAGCAGCTGATGCAGGACATCCGGGATAAATGCCATTACTTCGTAACCTTCCGGCTTACGGAAGAACAGCGCGTGGTTTTTCTGCTGCGTGATATGTTCGGTTTTTCTTATGCCGACATTTCTTTTATACTCGATATTCCGGAATCCTCCGTAAAGTCCCGGCTTAAAAGGGCCCGCGACAATCTTATAAACCACTTTAAATCCAACTGCTTCTGGTACAACAGCGGGAACCCCTGCAGGTGTGATAAAAAGATCGGTTACGTCCTGAGTAAATACCCTCAGGCTCTGAAAGACATTCAGCGCCGTGCCAACAGCCCGGAGCACCTTCAGCTGGTAGAGGATCTTATTGTAAAACGCCGCGGCGGATCCGGGAAATCAGAAAAAACCGAAGGTTCTTTTAACACCAAACTGACTCTCGAAGAAATATACGCCAGAATTCCGATGCTTGAACCCCTGATGCAGTCACGGCAGTGATTTACGTGAAGAATGTTTCTGTTTAAGGACAGCTGCTTAAGAATTTTTAAATATTTTTCGATTTTTCACCTGCAAACCGTAACTTTTCATCCCCATTTTGTATCTAACCATGCAAATACACACTTTAAAAAGGAGTTGTCTTATGACTCACATACAAAAATTTGCACTTGTTATTGCCCTCAGCAGTCTGACTGTTTTCTCGGGCATCATCCTGGGTAAAACCGGCAGACCGTACAGCAGCGGATTATTTAATCTGCACAAACTGATATCAGTCGGGGCGATAGTTCTCACGGTTCTTATAACCCGAACCCTGCTTTTAACGGGCGGGGCAACACCGCTGCTAATCGCAGCAGTTTCATTTGCATTTGCTGCTTTCGCTGTGTTATTGGCAACCGGCGCGCTGCTAAGTATCAAAGCCGAACCAGCGGATTGGATTTTCCTTGTCCATCGTGCCGCCCCGGTGATAGTATGCCTGGCATCAGCGGTACTGCTGGTCCTGTTTCGTATGCAGATTCTGCAGCAGAGCTGAAGAAATGAAAAATGGAATAGTAAAAGAACCGGTGAGTTTTCACCGCAGAATGGTCGCGGCGTCCTTGGAGGCGTCGCGAAAAAAGCATATAATTCATGCAATGCTTGAACCGGATATCACCGGTATCAGAGAAGCTGTCAGCAGGTATCAAAGCCACAGCGGTGAAAAAATATCAATTACGGCTGCTGCCGCATACTGCTTCGCGCAGACACTGAAAGAGTTTCCGGAGTTTATCTGCTTCAGGAAGGGCAGGAACATAATCCGGTTCAGCTCTATCACAATCGGGGTGATGGTGGAACGCTCAATTAACGGCGAGCGGGTACCCGAACCCCTGCCGTTAAAAAATGCTCAAAGCCTCTGCATCATGGACATTCATAAAGCACTGCGACAAGCGCAGAACACACCCGGACATTCCCTTGGAGAGTTTTCAGGAGTTTCGTGGATCAACTTAATTCCGGGATTTCTTCTTTGCGCAGCTGTTAAGCATTTCGCTAAAAATATCGGCATGGCAGAAAAATACGGAGTCTGCGCGGTTACAGCTGTTGGTATGTTCAGCAAAACGGCAGGATGGTTTTTACCAATCACCAACGCGACGGTTACGATGACCATAGGAGGTATCCGAAAAACTACCGACGGCAGAGAAAAACTCTGCCTTACACTTTCGTTTGATCATGATATAATCGACGGAGCTCCCGCCGCGCGTTTTGTACGGAGGTTGACAGAACTGCTTGAGAGTGAACATCAAATCGGAAAATAAAAGCAAGGATAGACTGTATACCCGCGAAACTCGCTCGGCAAATTACTTTTCGGCTGGAATCACATCATAAAACTGAATAGACGTCACTGCATCCTGCATCTGCCATGATCCGTCGTCAAGCTTTTTTACAGAAATCGGCACAGAATCCAGAACGGACCCCTGTTTTGAATCGATATTGAGAACAAACCGCGAACTCAGCCGCTTTATTGAAAGGCTGTAGCCGTCCTCTTTAAGTTTCAGGAATTCGGAAATGATTTGTTCTTTTGAGGCCGGATCCATATCTGTCAGCATAGGAAAAAACTCTTCAGCTTCGGCTATCGAACCGGCGGATAAATTATCAAGAAAGCCGTTGAAAGATGACTTTATTTCTCTTGCGTCACCGGAAAACAGCGTACAACCGGCGAACAAAAGCAGGGCGGCTGATAAAATAGGGATTATTTTAGTATTCATAAATTCGGCTGAGGGGAGATTAAACTCCCCTCTTTAAGATGCTAATTATATTTGACTATAATTCCGGTTACATGCGCATGCGCAGGAGCAAGAATGCCGACGGTAAGACCGTTAAAAAACATATCCCCGAACGATGTCCTATACTCAACCACTACATTAACTGCGGCATCACCGGTAAATTTCTGAATCTCACGCTGGATAGCATCATAGATTTTTGTATCCATAGCATCAGAAGTCGCATTGAAGAGGTTTGCACCTCCGGCTGACCCCAGGAATTCCCAAACCGGGATAGTAATATCGAAGCTGCCGACGGTGTCATAGGAAGGAATTTCCCTCGTAATCTGTGCACCTGAAAGCTTGAAAGTAGTACATGAAGCGGCGAACAAAGCAAGCAGGGCGGCCATAACCAGTAATAATTTTTTGGTATTCATTTTTCCTCCAAGAAAAACAATATTAACTATAAGTTTAGTTAATCCACACCAAAATCTCAATGTTTTTTAATCTTTTCATGAAAAATTAATACCATCTATGTATTTGTTTTAATGAAAGGATCGTTACAAAGAGGGGGCAGTACAATACAGGGAAGATGCCCAGCTGCCCGAATAACTGTTACAGTTCAATTATCGGCTGTTAAACGGTATTAACGGTAAGAGCAGCAGTAATCGGCGAAATCCGGCACTTTGACCTGGAATTTGGAGTTTCCGGGTACTTTGTAGGCTTCACCGGCACTGAAGGATTTCCATTCTGTTTCTCCGGGAAGCAGAACATCCATCGATCCTTCAATAACTTCCATCAGCTCTTCCACACCGGTATTAAATTCATATTCACCGGACTGCATATATCCCAATGTCTTTTTTGAACCATCCGGCATAATCAGGTTGCGGCTGACAACTTTTCCGCCGAAATAAACATTCGCCTTCGGCACGGCGGTAACATTCTCAAAGTTTTCCATATCCGCATATTATATATAAAACCAGATTGTGCAAATAGAATTTTACCTGATAATAAGCCGATATCCCTATTTTTTCCGCCACAATTTTATTTTTACTGTACTTTCCGCATCTTTAAGTATAAATTTTATATATGGAGGAGGATTATGGAAATTACCCCGATAGATCCTGCCGGTATTCCGCCGGAATCTCAGGTTCCTCCGGCTCCGCAGGACACCCGTCAGAGTGAAGAGCAGCCGCCTGAAGAAGAAGTTATTCAGGATGATGAAATAGGTGAGAATGTAGATCTGCTGACCTGAAACATTCTACTGACGAGATCAAACAGTCGATGGAATAGACTCGTATCTCCTATTTCTATACAATACGCGCATGAAAACACTCCAACAGCTGTATACTTCCCGAAAAAACAACGATGACCATATGCTCATCGCAGTAAACCTTTCATTGATAGGCGGCTTTCTTGATGCCTATACCTATGTGCTGAAGGGCGGAGTATTCGCAAATGCCCAAACAGGGAACGTGGTACTGCTGTCATTGTCCCTTTTAAGGCATGGAGAGGCGGATATTATGAAATATCTGCTTCCTGTCATTTTCTTCTGCTGCGGGATTCTCTTTGCTGAAGCCATCAGAACAATGAAAATTCTTCAAATTCGGAACCGCAAAAGCATAAGCGTGCTGGCTGTCGAAGCACTGATAATAGTATTAATCTTCCTCGGAACTGATAGGCTTTCCAATTTTGTAGTAACCTGTTTAATCTCATTTCTAGCCGCCCTGCAGGTAAGAACATTCAATAAAATCTACGGTTCCAACTTTGCCTCTACAATGGTAACCGGAAACCTGCGGACTACGATGGAGTCGTTATTTTCTTTTATAACGACCCGTGACAGGAAGGCTGGATTTAAAGTACTGATCTACCTAGGGGTTATCATTTCTTTCGGCTGCGGGGCCTGCCTTGGGGCTGTATGCAGCAGCCGGTTTCAGGAACCGGCGATATTGATTTGTCTTTTCTTCCTGTTATTCACCCTTGTATTAATTCTGATTCAGGGGAATCCGGACCGTGAAAATGCATCCGGGAATCAATAAGATTCCCGGATGCTGTTCTACTAAATATTAAAAGTCTTCAAAATCGTCGTCATATCTATCCGGGTTTATAATCCCGCCGGCAAAAGCTTTTTTTACCGATATTTCATGGTCCCTTTTTCGGACAACTGTCTTTGGCGCCGATATCTGTTTTACCGATACCTGGCTGCCTTTCGCAGCGGTAATGGTTCTTTTCTGGTTAATTCTGTCTGCATTTTCAACCTTGAAGAAGTTGATAAGTTCAAGCAATTGCGCCGCCTGCGCTGTGAGTTCCTCAGACATGGAGGAAGATTCTTCTGCGGCAGAAGCATTCTGCTGAATAACCTGGTCCAGCTGAACCATCGCTTCGTTAATCTGAACAATACCTGAATTCATTTCTGAACTTGAAGCATTAATCTCCTGAACCAGATCAGCGGTACGCTGAATATCAGGAACTATCGCCTGAATCATGGCGCCGGCGTTATCAGCCTTGACTACAGTATTCCGGGCAAGGTTCTGGATCTCCGCGGCCGATTTCTGACTGCTTGCTGCAAGCTTACCGACTTCGGAGGCAACCACTGCAAAGCCTTTGCCGTGCTCTCCTGCTCTCGCCGCCTCGATTGCAGCATTCAGACTTAAAAGATTTGTCTGTCTTGCAATCTCCTCTATGACCCTGACTTTTTCAGCAATTTCATTCATCGCCTCAACAGCTTCCATTACCACTTTTCCGCCCTCAGCGGCATCCCTCGCTGCCTTTGAAGCTATTTTTTCAGTCTGGGCGGCATTGTCTGCGTTCTGGTGGATATTGGCGCCCATTTCTTCGAGTGACGAAGACACCTCTTCGGCATTTGCAGCCTGCTCGGCAGCCCCCTGGGAAATCTCTTCCGATGTATTCGACAGCTGCAGACTTCCCTTATCTACTTCGTTGGACGCGCTTATAACTTCAACAACTACTGTTTTTAGTTTTTCAATCAGCGTATAGAATGATTTTGCCAAATCCCCGGACTCATCTTTGATTTTTAAAAGTTTCTGATCAAATTCAAATGTCAAATCCCCGTTCGCCAGCCTGTCAGCATATTCGCTATTAATTTTAATCGGTTTAACTATGGCTCTTGAAAGTAATACAATTATTATGACCCCGAAAAGAAAAACAAAGGCCGTAATCGCAATACTCAGTTTTAAAAGCCCGGTCACACCTTTGTATATATCATTGTTGTTCGCAGTTACGATAATCTTCCACCCGGATTCGGGGCTTGTTCCGACAACAGTAGTTTTTTTCACTCCCTTATATGAATACTCAAGTACTCCTGCCTGCATTTTCATCATATCCCTGCCGAAATCTGTATCGGATATATTTGATTTCAGTATTTCGTTCTTATCAGGATGGGACAATATCTTTCCGGCTTCATCACCAAGATAAGCGTAACCTGAATTCCCGATTATAACCGGTTCAATATAATCTGTATTGAATTTTGTCTGATCTACAACAGCAAAGAGAATACCCATGATTTTACCGTCAACAGAAATGGGTGCAGCTGTTCCGATCACCGGGTTGCCGGAGACCTTGCTCAGAACCACACTGCCTGTTCCGCTTTTACCGCCGATTGCAGTTTTAAAATAGTCCCTGTCCCCGATAGAGACATTTCCAATCAGAGCTTCATTTTCACATGCTATAACCATGCCGGTCTCATCGGTAATACCTATGCTTTCATATTCGGATCTTTTCTGCTTAATATGCTTCAATTCGTTATTGGCAAGCGTTAGAGCTGCTTCATCATGATCACGAAAAACATTCAACAAAGTATTATTTACACTGAAAATCTCGACATCATGCAGAGATGATTTCTGGTATTCATCCAGGTCTCTTATCAGCATTTCCGAGATTTGTTTCATCTCCTGTATAATATTAGTCTGAATCTCCTTTTTGGAGTTCACAAATAATACAGCAGATATAGCCGCCATTCCCAGAAACAGTACCAGGCTGATGGGCAGGAGGATTTTATTCCTTAATTTCATTTAATTTTCCTTTTAATTCGCTAATGTAATTTGAATGTATTTTAAATTCTGATTCTTAATTATAAATATCTAATGTTTTTAATATAGTATTTTTGGCACATTGTATCGATAAAAAATCCCCCACTTGTAACATTTTCTTGTAATTTATTCAATTCCCCATTTCTAATTTTCGCCCCCGGATCTCTGAATGAATTTTAACTTCCCGAAGTTATATTTAAGATACATTTAAGATTTCAATGCTATCTTCTGCTCTTATAATTTTTAATTAGAAGGAGATTTTCTTGAAAAGACCAATATTGAATTTAATAGCGGCAGCACTGGTCGCAACACTATTTGTCAGCTGCGCCAGCCTTTTTACTGCAGGCGGAATGAAATATGAAACAGCAAAAAAAGCATACAAAGACGGAAGATATGTTGAAGCTGTAGAATCAGCATTGGAAGCCTTAGAGAAAAATCCGGAATACGAAGAAGCGAGACAAATCCTTGTTTCGGCTTTTAATGAAGGAACCGCCGCCTACCTTGCTCCGGCTGAAAAAAACGCGGCTGAATCCGATCCCGTTATGCTGGATCTTGCGGTCGGCTACTATGACAAATTGATTGCAATGAATAATTTTGTCAAAGCTGCGGGCAACTCGGATGTATCATATACCGATTACCAGCCGGCACAGACCGATGTCAGGCTGAAACTGATCGCTGCACATTACGAGACAGGGAAGAAACGACTTGCATCAGGTGATTACAAACAAGCCCGCATGGCTATCGATAACTTCAACTATGTAGCAGCCAACTCCAAGGATTACGCAGATATACAGGCCTTGCTCAAAAATGCACAGGCTGCAGCTGTTGTGGACGTTGCAGTGTCTGCCGGAGAGGCGGGCGGAGAATGGGAACAGTATGTTTTCTCAAGATTAACCATTGATTCCAAATATACCGATGACATAGCGGACCACGAATTTATTAATCTTCTTCCTGCCGGAACCTATAAAGGATCTTCACTGGATTTAATGCTTAAAGATCTGACAGCAGGCAAAATTGATATCGTCATCCAGATACAGAAACCTGAAGTATCGATAAACTTCAAAAAGGTGGAAAATCATAATGTTCCGCTGCCTGTAGGAAACCCGGTAATCGAATGCGGTTACGAACAGGGCGTTGATTACAACAACTCCTTCAAAGCAAATTATAAAATCTACGCAAAGGGCACGGACAACAAAGCGGCCGTTGTAGATCAGGGAACTTTTTCCGGCACAGACAGCGGAAGCTACCGTGTTTACAGGGTATACTGGGTTAAAGAAGATGTAAAACTGTCGTTTGACGGTGATCAGAATTACTGGGACCTTGCCTATGTAAAACCGGGCCTTGATGCGGGCAGCGCGGGACCGGGCCTCTATTCATTGAAAGCGGATACAAACAAATTCTGGCCCGACTACGAAGATGCAGGATCTGTAGCAGAGCTTGAAAAGAAATATTTTGATGAATTCTTCGGCAGTTTTGACAGGGCCTACGATTATTTTGGAAGCCCGACTTTTATCGTGATCGACGGATATTACTACCCGGATGATGAATCCTACAGTTTTCTTGATGGTTCCAATTATAGCGAAAGCCGGGCATTCCGGGACAAATCAAGTCCGCTGCTGCAGGCCGTCTCATATGTTATGTACCAGTTGTGCGAGCAGGACAAGAAAAACCCGAAAAGCTACTATCCGGATTTAACATCGGATCTGAATGAATATATAATCACTAACTTCTAAATCGATTATTCAACACACCTCCATATTTATGGATTTATAAGGGCAGCCTGTAACGAACCAGGCTGCCTGTTTTTATTATTTATCGTTGGAAGGACAAAAAAATGAAAAGAAAACTTTTATTAATTCTCGGAATTGTACTGTCTTCAGCATTATGTTTCTCAGGCTGTGATACAGGCTTGTTTGATTTTTTGCAGGATGAAGGACCCGCCGGTGTTGCAGACGATTACAGAGTTTCCAGAATGACACAGACATCAAACGGGAATACGTATACATCTACCTATGAATATGTCAGCGGAAGAAAGATTGATAAAACTGTAACAACAATGGACGGCAGCCCATATTCAACTACCGTGTACAGCTATAACAGCGATAATACCCGGAACGAAGTTACGACGACCTACACAGACAGCAGTTCCCCGGTTACAACGGTCAGGTATTCAAATTATAATTCACACGGCAGCTTCCTTAGGATCGAAAACTATTTCAACGGAACCCTCGGTTCATATTTTGAATTTACCTATGAATACGACATCAGCGATAAAATAGTATCTTCAATTCAGAAAGCATACGATGCAGCTGGAAATCTGAGCTCTACAACTGAGTCTTATTTTGAAGACTGGAAAATCGTAAGATCCGAGATGACATCTGCGTATTACAACAGCGTAACAACCATGAAATATGACAGCCACGGCTGCATTATAGAGTCTTCGACTACGGGTACAGCGACAATGAATGGTTCATCATCTACATCGACCAGTACAACAACATTTACAAATGAATACTCTCTGGCCGGCAACCTGGTAAAGCAGACACAGGAGGGAGGTTCTGTGATAGAATATGAATATGAAAAATTCTGATCATACGGTTGCTGCATAATGACTGAAAAAGAGCTTCTTGATCTATGTGTTAAATATGGTGCCGACAGGGCATTCATTCTGGATGTAGACCGGATTCCTTTTGATGAGAATCTGCGTACCTACTGTGAAATGAACAGCTGCGGAACCTTTGGAATAAATTATGCCTGCCCTCCTGCAGTAGGAGATGCGCAGGCTGTAATCAGCGAAGCAAAAAGTTACAGCAAAGCTTTAATCTTTCAGACAATCGGAAATTTGGAAGATTCATTCGATTTTGAAGGCATGCTAAGGGCAGAGCGAGATCATGAAGAAGTCTGCGACAGGATTCTCGAAGAAGTCTCATCAAGGTATCCAAACTACCTTGAGCTGCGTGTCGGAGGATGCAAGGTCTGCCCGGACTGTGCCATACTGGAAGACGCACCATGCAGGTTCCCGGAAAAGAAACGCGCATCTCTTGAAGCATACTGCATGAATGTGGCAGACCTTGCTGAAAAGTGCGGGATGCAGTACATCAATGGTGCAAACACAGTCACATATTTCGGCGCATATTTGATCAAATAAAAAGCTCGGTGGAGAGTGCACTGCGGTCCGCAGTCAGACAATCTGCCAGATCCTTCCTGTTCAGCCGGTTTTTTCTGCAAAAGCACTTCCAAAATCTTTTGCTTCACGGAGGATCGCGTCATCAGGTTCCCAGAGAGTTTTCAGCCCCTCATTGACGACTTCAAAACCGGAATCCGTCAAAGCCCTGCTGAGTATTGATACCGATTCTCCGCTCCATCCGAAGGGTCCGAACGCGGCCGCTTTTTTTCCTTTGAATCTCAGGCCTTTAGCCTCTTCGAGAAGTGAGGCCATAGAAGAAAGTATTCCCTTGTTTATTGTGGGAGAACCGAGCAGTATCGCCTTGGAGCGGAAAATCTCCGTGATAATATCATTTTTATCCCGTTTTGCGCTGTTAAACAGGCGCACATCCACGCCAGGATCGGTCTTCTGAATCCCTTTCGAAATCGCCTCTGCAATCTGTCTGGTTCCTCCCCACATCGTATCGTAAACAATGGTAATTTTATTTTCCCGGTATGAATC
>QKCC01000268.1 GCA_003245835.1 Spirochaetales bacterium
AAAAACAACATGCTCTCGCTCGAAACACTGACCGCCCTGCAGGTAACCGAAGATACTTCGGCAGAAGTACGTACCCAGATTCAGGAACTGCTGGGCAGAATTCAGAGTATACGGGTGCTGTATGATAATCTTCTGGTCAGCGGAGAATATGAAAGAAGTTCCGTCCTGAACTACCTTAATACCCTTATAGATTCAATTAAAGATGTTTTTCCGGACAGGGCGCATGTAACCATTGTCCGCGACATAGCCGAGCTCCCGCTCGATTCAAAGCTGCTGTTCTATCTGGGAATCATTATCAACGAGCTGATTACCAACAGCTTTAAATACGCCTTTAAAAACAAAGCGGACGAATGCAGGATTTCTGTAGTACTTAAAGCGGAAGATGATCGGCTGCTGCTGACTGTTGAAGATAATGGTGCAGGATCTGAAAATAGCGGCAGCAGAAAAGAACCTTCGGGCTTCGGCCTGATGATCGTCGATATGGTAAGCAGACAGCTGAACGGGAAATTCACACTTGAACGCAACGGCGGCTATAAATGCAGGCTTGAGTTTCCGGTAAGCTAATCGCCCCCGTAACCCTTATTTTCTACATCACGAACCCCGCTGAATGATTAACCGAAGAACCGGGAAAAAGTGTTTGACTGTAAAAATCATATTCCCTATAATTCGGCATAGCTAAAACGCTTATGTAAGCAAAATTATTATTGGAGTACTAAATGAAGCGTATATATTTTCTTTTTCCGGTGCTGGTTTTAATCCTTTTCAGCTGCAGTATGGAAGATCCTGATTCCGGGCTAACCGGAGGTTTGTCGAGCTCCAATTCTGTTATAGACACCTGGCGGGTTTCATATCAATGGGATTCGATGAACAGTGCTCAATCATCAGATGTGACTTTTTTCGAGGACGGTACTTGCCTTTTAAACAATGATACAGGCGACAGTTCGCTCACTGCCGCCGCAACCTGGACAATAAGCGGTAATTCAATAACCTGGACCTACACCGATACCGGTGCTGTCTACAACGGCACCATCGCTTCAGACTGGCAGACCATGTCGGGAACAATGTCGATTGTGTTTTACGGGACACCATCCGACGGTACATGGAGCGCCGTCCGGTAAGAAGGGATAAATAGACAGCAATATGAAGGGATTGCACTATCATATTATCTGATAAGGTTGTATGGTGTCGAATCCCTTTTTGATTTTTCCCTTTGGAGACTAAATGGCCTTTTTGTATTTTCTTCTATCCATCATAAGCTGGATAGAGGCGTTGATTTGTTTTATTATATTTATACCTGTTCAGACATTACTTTTCCTTGTTACTTCGCCTTTTGATAAGAATAAAAAAATAATGCACTACAATACTTCTATATTATGTAAAGTTGTTCTGGCTCTTTGCCCGCTGATCAGCATTGACTATGAAGGTCTTAAAAATATTGACCGTTCAAAACCGAGCGTAATCATAATGAACCACCAGTCCATTCTTGATATTCTTCTGATTTTTACAATCTTTTACCCGGCAAAGATGATTGCCAAAAAGTCGCTTGCGCGTGTTCCGATTGTCGGCTGGAATATATACATGAGCGGACATATTCTTGTTGACCGTTCAAACCGTAAAAGCCAGATTGAGGCGATCAGGCGGATGGACAACATTCTAATTGACGGCGACTCCTTAATGATTTACCCCGAGGGTACGCGTACCGTCGACGGTGAGATTGCCGAGTTTAAAAAAGGAGCTTTCAGATCAGCCTGTAATACCGCAACCCCAGTACTGCCCGTTGTTATAGACGGCGCGTATAAAGCACTGCCTAAAAAAGGTATAATGCTGAAAGGTTTTACTAAGATTAAAATATCGGTACTGCAGCCTGTTCCGGTGGCTAAAGGCACACCGACAGAACTTCTGGCTGAAAAATGCCGCAGTCTGATGGACTTTGAGCTGAAGCGGATAAGGCACGCGTTTTAGAAACAGGAACGGCGATTAAGCTAAACAAGGCCCTCTAATATACGGGTTATCGTTTTCGGAGATGAACCCTCATAATGGTTATTAACGTTAACGGTAACCTTCAGCCCGTTGTTCTTCATATAGTTGATCATGCCTATAACCTGGCGAAGACCGTCTTTGGGCTTTACTATCCGGTCCCACTTCTCTTTGGTTAATTCTTCGATCTCTTTACGGTCGTCGCCCAGCAGCCTGATGATCGACGCGTTCTGAATGTAATCCTGAAACTGTTCGTATACTGACCAGACGGAGGGCATATACTGCTTTTCAGAGAATACATGTATAAGCCCGTAAGCGTTCAGCAGTTCAAAATATTTTGCTGTAAGGTAGTTCTTGTTGCGCACTTCAACAGCCAGCGGAATACCCGAGGGCGTCTTCTGCATAAAATCGTTCATGAGGTTTACAAACTCTTCTATTCCAGACATCTTCTGTTTGTTCAAATATTCAAACTCAAACATTATGCCGTCAATCCGGTCTATAAGGGGCTCGACTGCATCAAGGTAGCGTTTGAATAATTCAATAGATAAGAAGTCCGGGTTCCGGTCATTGGTTTTATTGCGAAGGTGTGTAAGCGTTATAAGATTGGATACCTTGCAGGTGAACCTGAAATCAGAATCAACCATGCTCTTATAATTAACAGCTTCCTTCCGGTCAGGAATCTTGTAGAACCAGCTGTCTATTTCGACGGTGCGGTATTTCTGACAATACTGCCGCAGGTATTCGGCAGCTGTCCTTTCAGTCCTGTCGTAAACAAGCCCGACCCACGAGTCATAGTTCCATGAACATGTACCTATTTTTACTTCCATATATTAAGTATACCGCCGTCTGCGGGATTTATAAAAGAAAAAGAACCCGGCGCAGTCCCTATTTTTGTGTGCCAATGGCATGAACAATTTTTAAAAAAGGAGTAGCTAATATGATGGTTAAAATGGTAAAATGTTTGTTGGTTGGGGAGTAGTACGGTGGGGAGTATAACCTCGAGTTGGAATGATTTATCTGCCATTGTGAAGATCCGGGTCAAATGTGGGATTTGGATAAAACGGGTGAGATAATATGTTATACGCAATTAAAAATT
Organism: Spirochaetales bacterium; assembly: GCA_003245835.1. Taxonomy (GTDB): domain Bacteria; phylum Spirochaetota; class Spirochaetia; order UBA9216; family UBA9216; genus Thalassospirochaeta. The sequence goes on from QKCC01000268.1 coordinate 3,074, forward strand.
CTATAATGGACACAAAACTTAATAAATCTTATATTCATTGCTAATTATTATGAAGATAAAAATATCAACAATATCAAACAAATGTTTTTTACAAAAAGGGTTTAATGATAAGGGTTGTTATGGTTGTAAATGTGATGACTCCTGTTGTAAACATGGGGCAGACTTTGACCAGGAATCTTTTAACCTAATTATACAGAATAAAGATATAATTGAAAAAATTATTGAAAAGAAAATAAATGATTGCTTTGAAGAAACATTTTCTAAAGATTCTGAATATTTAGAGAATAATTCAATAAGAAGTGTAAAAGGAGAAAATGGTTTTTGTGTTTTTCATAATAAACAAGGTAAAGGTTGTGTTCTCTATCAATTAGTACAATTGGGGGAAATTAGTAATAGAAGAATAATTCCGTCAATATGTAGATTATTTCCATTAACCTGGAATAATGGTGAATTAAAGGTTTATGATGAACAAGAAAATTGTATTATACCGAATGATTGTAATTGTATAGAACAAGAGAACACAACAAAAAAGAATATTCTAGAAACACAGGAACCAGAAATAGGTGATATTTTTGATATTGAATAGAATTTTGAACTCACTCCGCTCCGCTACATGACCGAGGGCGCAACTGATTTGCGTCGTTATGTTGAATTAAGAAAGAATTTAATATCTTTTCATTCAATTTAAAGAAAAATAAAGTTACAATTTTAAAGAACTATATTTAGTTTATAGGAATTAAAAAGTAAAAGTATCCAAATGACAGACAAGATAGCATATTCTTATATCTAT
>QKCC01000281.1 GCA_003245835.1 Spirochaetales bacterium
CTGATTCTGAATATGCAAAATGTCTGTACTGCTGAAATAGAATGAAGGGGTGCAATTGGACAATCCCTAAACACCATAAGGGAGCGTCATTTTCGAGGAGCGAAACACCGAGCCGCCCAGTCGCCGGAACGATGATTCAGGCACAAAAAAAGCCTGAATAAGTATCAGGCTTTAATTTTATTCTTCCAAAAACCGGAATGCGAAGCAGCCCGGCTTGCAGGTTTGGTGCCCTCCGGCACGGATCTACCGATGACCGGACTATACAATAGCCCGGCTTGCAGGTTTGGTGACCCCAGGCACGGATCTACCGATGACCGGACTATACAATAGCCCGGCTTGCAGTTTTGGTGCCCTCAGGCACAAATTTACCGATGACCGGAGTTGAACCGGTACAGCTTATACAGCCGGGGGATTTTAAGTCCCCTGTGTCTACCTATTCCACCACATCGGCAATGGTGAAGACATAGTAGCGTAATGGGGTGTGTTGGTCAAGTTTATGCTGTTAAAATCTTTATGGCGGTATCGGCAAGCAGCAGGCCGAAAATTCCTGTGACGGTGGGCATACTGCCGAGTACCTTCTGGGTGTGTCCAGATGCAGTGAGATCCTCGTCTATCAATCCCCGTTCCGGCCTATCGGGCAGCTCGTCGGAGTATACGCAGGTGATTCCGGAGGTTATTCCCCGTTTGCGCAGGGCTTTTCGCATAAGTCTTGCCAGCGGACATTTTTCGGTTTCAAACAGATCTCCGACTCGAACAGACAGGGGATCATGTCTTCGGGCGGCGCCCATAGATGATACAATCCTGATTCCGTTTGCTGCAGCATAGGCGAGCAGTTCAATTTTCGGTCCGACCGAATCAATTGCATCAAGAACGATATTCGGCGGTTCCGACAGTATTTCAGGGATTGATCCGGCATCCGCAAAACGACGGATTCCGGTCAGTTTGATTCCGGGATTAATGTCGGAAAGCCTTTCGATTGCGACCTCGGTTTTATACTTTCCGATTGTACTTTCAAGCGCGTAAAGCTGCCTGTTTATATTGCTTTCGCATATTTTATCAAAATCAACAATAGTGAGTTCACCGATTCCGCTTCTGACAAGCGCTTCTGCTGCAAAACTTCCGACGGCTCCGGCGCCGAAAAGAACTGCTTTTGAAGCATGAAGTTTTTCGAGGTTTTCAATACCGATGAGTTTTTCAGTTCGTGAAAATCTTTCCATTTTCTACAACTCCGGAAATAAAATCTTTTTCGGATATTCCGAGGATTTCCGCTGTCAAGCGGTAATTTTCACGAAGGATATCAAAATGCATTTCAGCTGTAAACCCCGGTTCGCCGGCAAGCAGGTCGGATTCTATCAGCACCCGGTTTAAAGGCAGTCCCGCGATGATCGGGGAGGATTTAACCGGGTTGCGAAGTGACATCCCGGAGAGCGATATGTACCCTCCCAAATTGATCAGGATTTCGGCTGTTTCAGCTGATCCGTAGAAGGAATGCAGAATAAAAGGGGCGGGCAGCGGGCTGTATTTTTTAAGGACAGATATGACCTGTCCCCATGCCCGCACACAGTGAATACTCAGCGGGCGCCCGTATTCGAAGGCTGTCTTGACCTGGGTTTCAAATGCCTGAAGCTGGATGGACCCGGTAAGCCGGTTCTTCCCGCTGTGGTCAAGCCCGCATTCACCGACCCCGGCGGTTTGATACGAATCAAGCATAGCCTTAAGATTGAGCGAGCCGACAGATTCCTTGGCTGTATACCATGGATGAAGGCCGAAAAAGGGTGTTAAATGTTCACTGACACAGCCTGCAACTGTATCAAGGTCGTTTTTCGAAGTAGAGTTAAGAAATATATATTTTACCGCGGAATTAAGTTTCAGTGCTGCGCCATCTGCAATGTGCAGATGGGCGTCAAGGTATTCCGGTCCCATTATTCGTCTTTAACGAATTCCTTATTCATGGATTCTCTTGATTTAAGGCTGTTGCATGTATTGCAGAAAAAGCTTACTGCCCCGCAGCTGGCTAAAACCTGCGGAAGTTCTCCGCAGACTTCACATGTAAAGGTTACTATCCATTTCTGGCCGCAGCTGCCGCACTTATAGTGGCTGCCGCGTCCCTCAAGTTCACTGCTGCATTCAGGACAAATCATAGGAATCTCCAAAAAGTAAGGTTGAAAATCTGAAACACAGATTCAAGTCTACTACAATTTAATTTATAAGGGAAGTAAAATGCATGCCGGCAAATTTATCAGGATCACCTGAAAAATAAAAAATTAAAAATTACGAAAAAATTTGAATTTGCTGAATTAAATAACTATATTTATATATAGGAACGTTTGGGCAACGGACCTCCTTTTTTTTCTTCTTCTCCTTTATTTTTTAAAGGGCTTCTTTGTTAAAGGAGCCCTTTATTTTTTTACTCAGTTTTTTTCTGCGAATCTTGCTTTCATTGCCGCGAACTGATCGAGTGCTGATGTAGTATCGAGCACCTGATCCTCCTGGTGCGGCACAATCAATTCTTCGGGGATTTCTTCAAGAAATCTGGATTCAAGAAATCTGGATGGAATCGTATCTACAACATCCCGCATCACCCGGCGGCTTTGGCAGGATGTTATGAAGAGCTTTTCACGTGCGCGTGTGATTGCCACGTAGAAAAGCCTGCGTTCCTCTTCTATGCTGTCTGGATTTTCTTCAAGCGCCCTCGCGTGCGGAATAATATGATCCTCGACCCCGGCAAGGAAGACGACCTCAAATTCAAGCCCCTTTGAAGCGTGAATTGTCATAAGGTTTATCTTTCCTTCTTCTTCGTCATCAGCGTCGTCACTTGTAATCAGGGTTATTTTGTTCAGATAGTCATAAATACTCGGTTTGATATTGTCCGGATTGCGTTCCCAGTTTTCAAAAAATTCGATGAATTTCTGCACGTTTCCGAATTTCCAGCGTGCCAGTTTTTCATTTTTCGAATTGTCGGTAATCAGGTATCCCCAATAGTCAATTTCATCTATAAGCGCACGAAGGCTTGCGGTCATTTTTTTACCCGACAGGAATTTTTCACGAAATCCGTTTACAAGATCGACAAATTCAACGATGTGACTCCGGATACCGTCTTTAAGCGAGGAATCCTCGTCCCGTACAAGCAGCGACATCGCGGAAAAAATAGAACATTCACGATCTTCAGCGAGTTCGCGAATTTTCATCAGGCTCGTATTGCCGATTCCGCGTCTAGGTGTGTTTATAATTCTTAGAAGATTGACGTCATCATCAGGGTTCGAAATAACCCGAAGATACGAAATAATGTCCTTGATCTCTTTCCGCTGAAAAAAACTCTGACCGCCGGATACCTTGTAGGGAATGTTTGCAGCCAGAAAAGCATCTTCAAGAACGGCTGTAAGGCTGTTGGTACGTACAAGCACACCGACATTATGGAATTTAATATTCTCTTCATAATTGAAGCGGTGAATCAATTCCGCAATAAATTCTGCCTCGTTGATCTCGTTTTCAGGGTGAAAAATTTCTATCGATTTGCCTTCGGATGTTCCAGTCCAGAGTTCTTTTTCCTTGCGGTTTGTATTGTTCGAAATGACATTGTTTGCGGCTGCAAGTATGTTTTTTGTCGAACGGTAGTTCTGTTCAAGCTTGATTTCAACGCGTTCGGGAAAGTCCTGCTCGAAGTTTACGATATTCTGGTAGTTTGCGCCCCTCCATGAGTAAATGGACTGATCATCATCACCGACTACGCAGACGTTTCGGTTGTTTTCTCCGAGCATCTTAACAAGATTATACTGAGCCATCGATGTATCCTGAAACTCATCGACCATTATATAGCTGTAGCGCTCCCTGTAATGTTCGAGAACTTCGGGCTCTTTGCGGAAGAGCATCTGCGGCATTATTATCAGGTCGTCAAAATCAACAGCGTTGTATGCCGCAAGATGACTGTGGTAGTAATCGAAAAGCGGTTTGAAATAATCGTTTGTGTTGTCCCATTTTTTCCGGCCTGTTTTTATTTCTGATATAAGGTTATTGACCATGTAGAGGTCGAGGTTTTCTCCGCCGAGGCCGGAATGAATCGCCGCTTCCTTTACAGCTGAGTTTTTATCAGCCTGGTCGTAGATCGTAAAATTTTCCTTGTAGCCGGGAAGATGGTGGATCGATTCACGCAGGATTTTCACCCCGAAAGCGTGAAATGTCGATACTGTAAGCTGGCCGAGTTTCTGACCGGTAAGCTGTTTGATCCGCTCTTCCATTTCACGCGCGGCCTTGTTTGTAAAGGTAAGCGCGAGAATTGACGACTGCGGAATTCCCGATTCCAGCATATGGGCAATCCGGAAGGTTATCATCCGTGTTTTACCGCTGCCGGCCCCGGCAATGATGAGTACGGGACCGTCTATTATAGAAGCAGCTTTACACTGCATGTCATTGAGTTCTTTTTCGAGCTGAATCGCCATCCGTTCTCCGTTAAACGTGTTTGATGAAAATCGATGCTGCCTCTGTACCGAAATGGACAATAAGAGAGACTATAATGCCCGAAATAACGGCGCCGCCGGCAACTGCAAGGCAGGTTTTTTTTCGATCAAGACCGAGAATCCATGCCCCGAGGGTTCCTGTATAGGCTCCTGTAATCGGAAGCGGGATTCCTACAAAAAGAAGTATACCGATATAGCCGAATTTATCCACCTGTGCTGCAACCTTGGACCTTGCCCGTGAAACGATTTTGTCAAACAGGTTTTTATACCAGCTCCACCTGTAAAAAACCCTATGCAGTGAATCAAGAAACAAATAAACAATCGGACCAAGCAGCGCGTTCAGGACGACACAGAAAAAATAGGCTGCTACCGGGTTCATCCCGTTTAAAACAGCATAAGGTATAGCTCCCCTAAGTTCAGAAATCGGCAGAAGGGTAAAAGCCGCGGTGATCAGAAGTGTCTTTAATTCCATAAGGGGCATTTTAACAAACAGTACAATAAGAGTCCATCATGTGCTTGACTAAAAAGCATAGAGGAGATAGTGTTTCTATTTGTAATAACGTCTAATAGAAGGAGAGGAAAATGAAGAAAAAAATTATATCCCTGATGCTGGTTCTGCTGGTTCTTGCTGCTGCAGTGTTTGCAGGAGGTTCACAGGAACAGCCCGCAGCAGACTCAGCTGCTGATAAATCTGCACCGGCAGGACCGTTCACAATCGGTATTTCCAAGATAGTTGCCCATCCCGCGCTTGATGCACTCGAAAAGGGTATTGTTGAGGTAGTTTCAGCCAAATACCCGGATACTGTCTTCGACCTGCAGAATGCAAACGGTGAAATGTCAACCGCAGCGTCGATTGCCCAGAAGTTCAAGGCCGAGAAGGTTGACCTTGCGGTTGGAATCGCTACTCCTACGGCACAGGCCCTTGTTCAGGCTATTACAGATGTTCCGGTTATCTTCAGTGCTGTTACAGATCCGGTCGATGCCGGCCTTATAACCAGCACATCCAAGGGCGAAGGAAACGTTACCGGTGTTTCCGATATGACCCCGGTCAAAGAACAGATAGAAATGCTTGCAAGGCTTACAGAGGTCAAGGCGCTCGGACACGTATACACAAACAGTGAGGCGAACGCCGTAAGGCTTGCTGAAATAACCGAAGAAGTGTGCAAAGAGCTTGGTATCAAGTTTGTAGGTACCGGTGTAAACAATTCTGCGGAAGTTAAACAGGCTGCACAGGCTATTGCCGGAAAAGTCGACGCATTTTATGTGAGTACAGACAATACAGTTGTTTCGGCAATCAGTGCAATTATTGATGTTGCAGCCAAGGCAGGCCTTCCGATTGTATCTGCAGATCCGACTTCAGCCGAAAACGGCGGTGTTCTGCTGTCATGGGGTTTTGATTATTACAAGATGGGCAAGGCTACGGGACGGATGGTTCTCGACATGCTCGAGGGGGCTGATCCTGATTCCACCCCGACAATGTATATGACCGATCCTTCCGATATTGACCTGCTTATCGATACCGATAATGCGGCCGCGCTTGGAATTACAATTCCTGCTGATCTTCTTTCAGCAGCAAGAACGGTACAGTAG
>QKCC01000301.1 GCA_003245835.1 Spirochaetales bacterium
GCTGCACAGGGTCGAGATCCATGTTGATATTTTTTACCGACGGGGAACGCCTTTTAACCTCACAGATTACCGCGGGATCCTGCAGAAATGGAACCAGCGGAAGAACACGCTCTGAAGGCAGAGAGAGCCCCTGGGCCGCCCCGTCTTTTTCAACATCACGGGCGCGTTCCGCCGCGATTTCAGCCCTTATATCAGCTTTCATCTGGCTGACTCCGCTGTTTTCGCGAGCGCGTTTGACTTTCTGACAACTGCCTCGAGCTTTTCCTTTACGGCGCCTGAATCGAGGGCCTCTTCAGCCATCATGCATCCGGCCTTGATAGTCCCTGCTATTCCGGCAGCGGTTAATGCGGCGCCCGCGTTAAGGATGCATGCCGCCCGTATTGCCCCTTCTCCGCCGCCGTCGAGGATTCGAAGCGCGGTAGCGGCATTTTCAGCTCCATTTCCGCCGAGAAGCTGGGCAGTTTTATACCCTGACATTCCCGCTTCGGACGGATCGAAGACAGAATCCGACTCATTTCCGTTTTCATCAATCATGAATACCCGGGACGGCGCCGCCGGCGAGAGTTCATCAAGACCGTCGCGGCTGTGAACAACCATAACCCTCTGAACCCCGGTCATCTTCGCGGCGCGGGCCATTACCGGGCATAATTCGTCCGCGTACACCCCGATTATCTGGTACTCAGCTTCGGCCGGGTTCACCAGCGGCCCAAGAAGGTTCATAATCGTCTTAACCCCGAGCTCAGCCCTGACCGGACCGGCATGACGCATTGCACCGTGAAAGGCCGGAGCGAACATGAACGCAAAACCAAGTTCCTCAAGCAGCTGCCCGGACTGCGCGGGGGTAATGTTGTAGTTAATGCCGAGCCCGGCGTAGAAATCAGCGCTTCCGCTTTTCGAACTGACCGCCCGGTTGCCGTGTTTGGCAACCCTTGCACCGCACGCAGAGGCAATCAGGGCTGAAAGCGACGAGATATTGAAGGTATGTTTGCCGTCCCCGCCGGTGCCGCAGGTATCGAGTACCGGGGCGGATTTTCTGACTGCAATCTTTTTCTTTTTAAGCACCGATGCGCAGCCGGCGATCTCTTCGGGGGTAATCCCCTTGCAGTTCAGGGCTGTAAGAACCGCCGCGGTAAACACCGGGCTGAGTGCACCCTCGGTAAGCTCATCCATAAAATCGGCAGCCTCTTTAAAGCTGAGCGCTCCTTTTTCCTGCAGTTTCTGAAGCATTCCGCGTTTATCTAAAGGTTCGCGTTTATAGCGCAGAAAATTCTTCAGTATAATTCTGCCGGCATCGATGCACCCGATCGATTCCGGGTGAAACTGAACGCCCTCGACAACATACTCTTTATGACGCAGCCCCATAATCTCGCCGTCATCGCTGTGGGCCGTGATTTCAAGGCACTCGGGCAGCGTTTCGCGTTCAGCGGCAAGCGAATGGTAGCGCGTGAAATCGGTTTTTGAAGGAAGATTGCGGAACAGCCCCTTCCCGTCGAGCGATATCGGTTCGACCTTGCCGTGAACAATCCTGCCGGCCTGAACAACGCGTCCGCCGAAACTCTCGGCTATCGCCTGGTGGCCGAGACAGACGCCGAGTATCGGCACCCGCCCGGCGAATGTCCGAATGACTTCAATCGAAATACCGGCTTCCGAGGGAGTACCGGGCCCCGGCGAGATGATTATCCGGTCGGGGTTAAGAATTTTCAGCTCCTGCACAGTTATCCTGTCGTTCCTGAAAACCTTTATTTCTTCATCAGTAATCGCGGCTACTTCCTGAAAAATATTGTATGTAAAAGAATCGTAATTATCTATGATAGCAATCATCAGTTCCTCCGGATCAGATTTCAATTCCGGCGGCCAGCGCAGCCGCTCTGAGTTTTTCGTTTGTTTCTTCCAGCTCCCTTTCAGGAGTTGAATCGTAAACAACACCGCCTCCGGCCTGAAGATAGAGCCTGTCCTGTTTCTTCAGGCCGCTTCGGATTGTTATGCATGTGTCGATGTCGCCTGTTGCGTCCATGTAACCTACAAGCCCGGCGTAAAAACTCCGGCTGCAGCTTTCGATCTTCGAAATGGTTTCGATTGCCTGAATCTTCGGCGCCCCGCTGACGGTTCCGGCCGGAAAACTGGCCCTGACGGCATCCGTACTGTCGCAGTCGCTGCGCAGCTCGCCTTCAACCTGCGAAACAATGTGCATTACTTTTGAATACTTCTCTATAATCATATATTCCGTGACCTTAACCGTGCCGGCTTTACAGACACGGCCGAGATCGTTGCGTGCAAGGTCAATCAGCATAAGGTGTTCTGCCCGCTCTTTGGGGTCGGCAAGCAGTTCCTGCGCCAGCAGCAGATCTTCAGCTTCATTTTTACCGCGCCTTCTTGTACCGGCTATCGGCCTGATCAGCACCTTGCCGTTCTTCACTTTTATGTGGACCTCGGGGGAAGCGCCGTAAAGCTGATAGTCGCCGAAATCGAGGTAGAAAAGGTAAGGCGACGGGTTGGCAGTCCGGAGATTCCTGTATGCATCAATAGCCTGAATATCGGTTTTAATTTCGAGACGCCTCGACGGGACCGCCTGCAGAAGGTTGCCTTTGATAACCTCTTCCCTGATGATCGCGACATTTTCCTTATATTTTTCTGAAGCTTCTTCATTGTTCAGCATCACTGCCGGCGCTACTTCCGGCGGGTCAGCCATATAATTGAAATTCAGGTCGAATATGCTTTTCTCAATCTTCCCTAGCTCATACTCAAGATCAACCTTGTAACCGGGATAATTCAGGACCAGGATATATATTTCATCTGTATAGTGATCAAAAATCAGAAATGAATTCCCGAATATAAAGCACGCATCCGGAAGTCCGAGCGAGTCATGGCGTTCAACAAAGCTGATATCATCACAGAATCTTGCGAATTCAAACGACAGGAAGCCTATCCCGCCGGCAGGAAACGGAAAATCGTGCTCTGCTTCTTTATGAAAAAGTGCGAAACGCTTGATCGCATCAAGAATGTCCCTGCCGCCGTTGACTATCTTCTTCCTGCGGCCGTCCGTCGTAACCAGAAAGGTACTTTTATCGTTCTGCACAATCCGGAATGCTTCTTTGATAAGAAGCAGTGAATACCGCTCGCGTCCCTTGCTCAGTGAAGACGATTCAAGAATCGCCGCAGCGTTCAGTTTGCATGCAAGCGCAAAGGGTGTAAATTTTTCTCCGGGTATTTTTTTGACCAGGTGATTCATAAAGCCTGTTTCCCCATCAATCTTTCATTAAAATAATACTGAATATTGTTTCTATTCATAGTAACGTTACTGTAAGTAGAAACGTAAAAAATGTCAATAGGGTAAAAAAAAACGGCTGCCGGAAAAACCGGACAGCCGTTGAATATTTACAGCTTTGCCTAATAACCGAGGTCCAGCATTGAATCGGCCACCTTGCGGAAACCGGCAATATTGGCGCCTTTTACATAATTAATGTATCCGTCGGCCTCGGTACCGTCGGCAACGCAGGCTTCGTGAATATCCCGCATAATCCGCTTCAGCTTGGCGTCTACTTCGGAGGCTTCCCAGGAGTATTTCAGCGAATTCTGGGACATTTCAAGTCCTGAAACCGCAACGCCGCCGGCATTCGCCGCTTTTCCGGGGCCGAACGGGATTTTATTCTCAATGAAGCAGCTCATCGCTTCGGCCGTACATCCCATATTTGAGGTTTCGATGACATATTTCACACCTGAGGCAACAAGAGCTTTTGCATCTTCCAGGTTCAGCTCATTCTGGAACGCACATGGACAGGCAATATCAACCTTCCGCTCCCACGGCTTTTTACCCGGAAAAAACTCTACACCGAAGCGTTTCGCATAGGGTTCAACAACATCGTTATTGGACGCGCGCAGCTCCAGCATGTAGTCCCATTTTTCCTGGGTAGAAACACCGTCCGGATCGTATACATAGCCGTCCGGACCGGAAATTGTTACAACCTTCGCACCGAGCTCGGAGGCCTTTATACAGGCGCCCCAGGCTACATTTCCGAAACCGGAAACAGCTATAGTCTTTCCTTCAAGGGTTTCGCCGTGTTTTAAGACTATCTCATTTGCAAAATACATTGAGCCGTAGCCGGTAGCTTCAGGTCTTATCAGCGATCCGCCCCAGTTGCGGCCTTTGCCCGTGAGCACACCGGTATTTTCCGACCGCAGCCGCTTGTACTGGCCGTAGAGGTAGCCGATTTCCCGGCTGCCCACGCCGACGTCTCCGGCGGGCACGTCAGTTTCGGGTCCGATATACTTCTGCAGCTCAGTCATGAACGACCGGCAGAACCTGAGAATCTCGGAATCGGATTTTCCTTTCGGATTAAAATCAGAGCCGCCCTTTCCTCCGCCCATGGGAAGCGTGGTAAGGCTGTTTTTAAATGTCTGCTCGAACCCTAGAAATTTCATGGTCGAAAGGGTAACGCTCGGATGAAACCTCAGTCCGCCCTTGTACGGCCCGATGCTGTTGTTAAACTGGACCCGGTAGCCCTTGTTTACACAAATCTCGCCCTCGTCGTTTTCCCATTCAACCTTGAACATAAAAACACGATCGGGCTCCGTAATCCGCTCAAGTATCCGGGCATCAATATACTCGGGATCAGCATTAACAAAATCAAGTACCGAATCCAGCACTTCGCTCACAGCCTGAATGAACTCCGGTTCCCCCGGATTCCTCATTTCCAGCTCAGATATAAATTTCTTTCGGTCGTACACAAACGCACCTCCATATGTGTCTATGCCGTCAGCCTAATCCGATCCTACCGTACGGTCAATATATTAATTACGAATTGAGTATTTAATAAGTAAATTATTACGATTTTCAAATCCTTGTAATTCCGCGAATTTAGGACAATAATATTGTTATGGATATTTCAACACTGTCGGACAGCTTTCCGTTTGAAAAACTTATGTCGGTCAGAATCAGGGAGATTCTGCTCGTATGCAGCGACTACGATCATTTCAAGCTTGAAGAGGACGGCAGAATAGACGAGCTTCTTTTTCAGGAGTATGTATCGCTGAGTCTTCGCTACCCTCCGAAGGTATCACACTCGTCATCCGGAGAAGACGCGCTGTCTCTCCTCGAAGAGGGCAGCTTCGACCTTGTGATTTTAATGCTCAGTGTCGGCGATATTCCGGCGGCTGAACTGGCTGCTAAAATAAAATCAGGTTTTCCGGAGATGCCTGTAATCCTGCTCACTCCTGTGTCAAGCAATGAAACCTTAAATCTGCCTAAACTCACGGAGCTTAGGGATGTAGACTACATATTTTCCTGGCAGAGCAACGTTCATACGCTTCTTGCAATGGTAAAACTGCTCGAGGACAGGATGAACGCCGGCTACGATATAAACACCCTCGGCGTCCAGTGCATCATCCTGGTTGAAGATTCCGTCAGATACTATTCGAGTTATCTTCCGGTTATCTATGAATCGCTGATTAGACAGGCCCACAACGCAATGACTGAAGGGCTGAATGAATGGCAGCAGACTGTAAGAATGAGGGGGCGGCCCAAGATCCTGCTTGCACGCAACTTTGAAGAGGCAATTGCGCTTTACGAACAGTTCAAAGACAATCTTCTTGGTATCATCTCGGATATAGAATTCCTGAAAGCAGGAAGCCTTGATCAGAACGCTGGATTCACGCTCTGCGACCACATTAAATCCAGGAATAAAGACATTCCGATCCTGCTGCAGTCATCCAGCCCCGAGAGCTTTAAAACAACGGATTGCCCCGGGGTGACATTTCTGAACAAACAGACAAAGACCCTACTGAAAGACCTTGAATACTACATCAGAAGCAATTACGGGTTCGGCGACTTTATTTTCAGGGACCCTGAAACGGGTTCAGAAATAGGCAGAGCATCCAATCTTCGCGAGCTTCAGTATGAAATAACGGAACTGGATCAGAGCAGTTTCGCGTATCACGTAGAACGTCTTGATTTTTCCCAATGGCTGATGGCACGATCACTGTTCAAACTGGCGAAGCAAATCAGAAAGATGTCGGTCGAAGACACGGATGGAATCGAGGGTATGCGTAAATTCATATTCAGTTCCATCAGGTCGTACCGCGGGAATATCGGGAAGGGTGTAATAGCCGAGTTCGACAGAAATAATTTCGATGAACTCAGCCAGTTTTCACGGATAGGGAACGGTTCACTCGGCGGAAAAGGCCGGGGACTTGCGTTTGCGAACCTGCAGCTGCATAAACATGAAGAAGAACTCCGCTTCCCCGGGGTATCGATCTCGATTCCGCGCACTATTATTCTGACAACACAGTTCTTTGATGATTTGATGATGGAAAACGACCTGTGGGGGCGCGCACTGCAGGAAACGGATGACGAGATAATCCTCCAGGCATTCCTTGCGGCAGCGATTCCCGAAAACTTCATTGAAGACCTCGATGCTATTCTGGATACGATTACCGATCCTGTTGCTGTTCGGTCTTCGAGCCTGCTTGAGGACAGCCTTTACCAGCCGTTCGCCGGCGTATACAAAACCTATATGCTGTCCAATAACAATTCCGACTTCTCTATCCGCAGGAAGGAACTGCATATGGCCATCAAGGCTGTCTGCGCGTCCACATTCTTCAGCCAGAGCAAGTCCTATATGCGTTCGACCAACAACAACATAGAAGAAGAAAAAATGGCGGTCATAATCCAGAATGTTTCCGGAAGCACCTACGGCAGCCGTTTCTTCCCTAATATCTCGGGGGTCGCCCGCTCTCTGAATTTTTACCCGATCAGCCCGGAAAAACCGGAAGACGGAATTGTCGACGCAGCCTTCGGTCTCGGCAAAACTATTGTAGACGGTGGAACAGCACTGCGGTTCTGCCCGGCATATCCAAAAAAGATAATCCAGCTGGCCGATCCGGACTCAGCCCTTAAAACCACTCAGAAAAGCTTCTACGCACTTAATCTCGACCACAGTTCGTTTACCCCGGAAGCCCCTTCGGGCAGCTACCTCCGTCTGCTCGATATATCTGATGAAGACAGCGAAGGACCGCTGAAACAGCTTATCTCGGTTTACGACTTTCAGAACCACAGGCTCAGGGACGGAGGAAACCGCCCGGGAACAAAGGTTCTTACCTTCGCCGGGATTTTAAAGCACAAAGCCTTTCCGCTGCCCGAAATTCTGGAGACTCTCTTAAAAATAGGCAGGGAATCCATGAATGTTCCTGTTGAGATAGAGTTTGCCGTGAATCTCGACACTCCGGAAGAACATCCGGCAGTATTCAGCTTCCTTCAGATTCGCCCGATCGTTGAAAACTTTGAGAACAGCGATATAGAAATTCCGGATACTCCCCCGGAGAACACGCTGCTGTACTCGGAAAATGCTCTGGGCAACGGAGTCTACCGCGATATTTTCGACATCGTATATATTAAACAGGAAGCTTTTGACCGCTCAAGGATGAAAGAAATGGGAGAACAGCTGAACCGTATTAATTCAGACTATGTTGAGAGGAATTCGGCATATATGCTGGTCGTTTCCGGACGACTCGGTTCAACCGATCCATGGCTCGGCATTCCGATAACCTGGCCGGCAATCTCACAGGCTAAAGTCATAGTGGAATCCGGAACCCGTGATTTCCGGGTGGAACCGAGCCAGGGAACGCACTTCTTTCACAATATCACCTCGCTCGGCTGCGGCTACCTTACCATCAACCCCGATGTCGGCGAAGGGATTTTCAGTGCTGAATTGCTTGACAGCCGGCCCGCAGTTGAGGAGGATGAGTTCTTCCGGATTGTGCGGTTCAGCAAGCCGCTTGAAATCAGGATAAACGGCAAAACCGGAAAGGCCCTTATAACAGAACAGAGCTGACGCGGAATAAATTACGGTTTATAATACCTTATGAATAATCTGCCCCAGAGTGTAATAAATGAAATAACCGCAGATCAGAAGAACGAGAAAGACGCTTCCATCATCTACGGAAAAATCGCGCAGCGTACAAAAAATGAGGACAACAGAAAGGTCCTTCAGAAGATTGCCGACGACGAAAAAAAACACTACGGAATTCTGAAAAAATACTCCGGGGTCGACGTTAAACCGCGCCGGTTTAAAATTTTTATATTCATCCTGTTCGCAAGACTGTTCGGGCTCACATTCACCTTCAAACTTCTCGAAAACGCGGAAGAAGAAGCCCACACCGGATATAAAAAAATTGAAGACTATCTTCCCGAACTAAGGGGGATGATAGAGGAAGAGGAGCGCCATGAGCGAGAGCTTATCGGCATGCTTAATGAGAAGCGCCTCGACTACATAGGTTCAATCGTACTTGGACTGAATGACGCGCTTGTTGAACTGACGGGAGCGCTTGCAGGCTACACGTTCGCGATTCAGGACAGCCGGAATATAGCGATGCTCGGACTGATCACCGGGATTTCCGCTTCGCTTTCGATGGGCGCAAGCGAGTACCTTTCAAAAAAGCAGGAAAAAGAGGACAGGGCCTTCAGTTCAAGTCTGTATACCGGAATTGCCTATATAATCACAGTATCGCTGCTTATAGCCCCCTTCCTTTTTCTGCCCAACCCGTTCGTGAATCTGGGAATTACAATAGGTATAGCTGTGCTTATCATCTTCTTTTTCAACTACTACATCTCGGTGGCAAAAGAACTGTCTTTTAGAAAAAGATTTTTCGAGATGGCTGCCATCAGCGTCGGGGTCGCGATAATTTCGTTCCTCATTGGATGGGTGGTAAGGACCTTCCTCGGCTTCGAGCTGTAGACAGCGGGTAATTCAAAATTAGCCAAGGCTGAGCCTGCCCCTTCTCAAAACCGGTCATGTCCGCTAAAATGGCCGAATGATTAAGCGACATAAAATTACAGCAATAATATTTATCATATTTGCCCTTCAGACGGGATTTCTGTATGCCGGCGGAACGAAAGAGAAACCGCTAGAATCCGAATCGTTTCTGGCACTCGGAACAACATGTACTATAAGCCTTTATGGAGGCGGTCAGCAGTATTTCACTGAATCTGAAAATATAATCTCCGGCATCGAAAACCGGATGAGCGTCAATATTGAAGACAGCGAGGTCAGCAGCGTCAATGCCGCAGCCGGAAAATCCGGAGTCCGGGTTTCCGATGATGTTTTCGAAGTAATATCTGCGGGTCTTAAGTTTTCCGAACTGAGCTCGGGAACCTTTGATATCAGCATAGGTCCCCTCGTATCGCTGTGGGGCATCGGAGGAAGCGGCACGGCCGTTCCTCCGGAAGAGAAGATCCTCGATGCGCTCAGTCACGTCGATTACCGGAAGGTTAAGCTTGAAGCAGACAATACAATCTACCTTCCCGAAAAGGGTATGGCGCTCGAACCCGGCGGAATCGCCAAAGGCTACGCGGCCGATGCGGTTGCAGGCTACCTCAGATCATCAGGCGTCAAATCCGGGCTGATCAATCTCGGAGGCAACGTGCTTGCGCTCGGAACAAAGCCCGACGGCAGCAGCTGGAGAATCGGAATCCAGAACCCGGACAGTGCCCGCGGTGATTATATCGGCATAGTGAAGGTCGAAGACAAGGCCGTTGTCACATCCGGAAAATATGAAAGGTTTTTCATAGGAGAAGACGGCAAACGATATCATCATATTCTGAGTACCGAAACCGGCTTCCCCGTTGAAAACGGCATTGCGCAGGTCAGCATTATTACGGCAGAATCAATGACCGCCGACGCAATGTCGACCACGGTATTTTCGCTCGGGCTTGAAAAAGGTCTGAAACTCGCCGAAAGCATGCCGGAACTCGAGGCTATAATTGTAATGGAAGACGACACCGTCTATTTAACAGAAGGAATGAAGCAGAGCTTCAGCCTGACGGACCCGGCTTTCAAACTTGCTCAATAAATACTATTATTAACAAGGGGCATGGTTCTCCTCCGGTTGGTTTTGGGTAAAATCATGCATTTCGGGTGTGATATACCGGAATGCGGGGAACCATGTCTTTTTAATAGCGCTGCAATTGACAAAAACTGCTCAAGAGTACAGAATACCGTGTTTTAAAAACACTTTATAATTTACCGCAAACAGGAGTGGCCGGAGAAGATGAGAATATAAGAAGAGATAGCTAAACCTCGTTGTTTACTGATCTCTTGTTTTCTCATAAAGCCCGGGCATTCTGATCTACATTGTTTCAGATCAAATTCAGCGTCAGCATATATTAATGCCCGATCTTCCCGGCTGCATTGGAGGGAAAATGGGCATAATTCTTAATAACATTTCATTCGGATTCACGGAAAATCTGATAAACGGGTTGAGCTGCCGGTTCGATGACGGCTGGACGGCTGTTGTCGGAGCAAACGGTGCCGGAAAAACAAGCCTTCTAAGGCTGATTACCGGCGAACTGAAGCCCGGCAGCGGTTCGATCGAATGCACCGATACTCCCGCGTTCTGCAGCCAGCAGACATCGGTCATACCGGAAAATGCCGAAGCCTTATTTACCGATTGTGAGCCGGAATCATACAGGCTGCAGCACAGGTTCGGACTTTCCCCGGAATGGATCGAACGCTGGGAAACACTCAGTTTCGGCGAAAAGAAACGGCTGCAGATTGCGTCGGCACTCTACACCGGAAGTGAAATCCTTATTCTCGACGAGCCGTCCAACCACCTTGACCAGCCAAGCAGGGACCTGCTGATAACAGCACTGAAAAATTTTCGGGGTACCGGCATCATCGTGAGCCATGACAGGATGTTCCTGAATGAACTTGCATACCAGACGCTGTTTCTTGAACCGCCGGCACATGACCTCAGAAGACAGGGATACGACGCTGCGTCCGAAGCAAGAAACACCGAACAGAACTATATGAGGACTCAGCAGAAGCAGATCGGCAGCGAAGTCAGGCGGCTTGAAAAGCGTGCGGCAGAGTACAGGCAGCTTGCCGGAACAGCAGACCGAAGAAGGTCGAAGCGCAACATTGCAGCCGCCGATCACGATGCAAAGTCTAAAATCGATGCTGCCAGGCTGACCGGAAAGGACGCCGTTCACGGCAGAACGCTAAACCGTCTGCAGGGCAGAATTGAGCACCAGAAAGGACTGCTTGAACAGCATAATCCGTCAAGGGAAAAGTCTTTTAACTACAGCCTCCGCTTCAAGCCCGGAAGGAACAGGACACTATTCACAGTCCCCGAAGGAATGCTTGAACTAGGAGAAAAGCAGCTCAGCTTCGGCAGCTTTCAGATGCAGCCGGAAGACAAGGTCGCGCTCAGCGGTGTGAACGGCAGCGGAAAATCCTCGCTGCTCAATCATATATACGGCAGGTGCAGAAAAGACGGGGTGTTCTACCTTAGGCAGGAAATCAGCAGCATGGAAGCGGAAGCCTTTTTCAGCAGGGCGGGCAGTCTTGATTCTGCAGAACGCGGCAGGATCTACGCAATAATGGCTGCCCTCGGTTCACCGCCGGAAAGGGTGCTGCAGGCCGAAAACCCTAGCCCCGGCGAGATGCGCAAACTGCTGATTGCCGAGGCGATTACGAACGAGATTGAGTTTCTGATTCTGGACGAACCGACCAACCATCTTGATCTGCCGTCTATAGAGGCTCTTGAACTGGCTCTGGCTGAATACGGGGCAGGATTGCTGCTGGTAAGTCACGACCGCCTCTTTCTTGAAAACACGACCGAAACCAGATGGCAGATCACGCCTATAGAGGAGAACAGATTTGAATTGAAATTATAGTCTGAACAGCCCGGCTATGTTTGCCGGGCTCAGACCATTTTTTCAAGGAAGGCATATAATTCAGGGGCACGTTTTTTCAGGTTGATCACATTCAGCCCGGTATCTGTCCAGCCGTGCACACTTCGGCCTGTACAGAGGATTTCATCCCCGCCTTTCAGCCGGACCTCGTAACCGAGAATCAGTCTTGCAATGGTAAGCTTCTCTACGAAGCATCTGACGACTACGCGCTGACCGTATTTGACACCGCCGGCATAATCGGCTTCGAGGTGAGAAACTGGAAGCATGATCCCCTCTTCCTCAATCCGTGAATAGGGGTATCCTGCCTGCTCCATCATATCCGTCCTCGCGGCCTCAAACCATACAGGGTATACACAGTGATGAACAACGCCCATCTGGTCTGTTTCGGCGTATCTAACTACAATTTCCGTATAGCTCACGGCATCAGCTCTTCAGGTCTTCGCTCGGGAATGCTGCCCGGTTCACCGCCTGCTTCAATGAATTTCTCCGAGACATAGAGGCCGCAGTAACAGTGCCCGAATTCCGCGACGTCCGCAGCTGCGTAATGACATGGACAAATTACATCCCTGTCACGTTCTCTTTCACCCCAGCCTTCCCTGCATGGACAGAGCATATAACCGAATTCAAGATATGTATTGTACAGGCCTTCGACGACCGATTCCAGAAAATCGGGATCAGGATTCAGAACCCAGCCGTTTTTCTCCGCCGCGTTAGCCGCAAATTTTTTAACATTCTCAAGCGTGAGTTTTTTTCCGCTCATCGGTTATCCCAGCTTCTCTTCCCATTGATCTTTCTTGAATCCCTTTAAAAATTCAGTATCATCAATGATCAGAAACGGGTAAAGCAAATCCTTGGAAAAACGTGTTTTGACATCGTCTTTCAGCGAAAGCCGCTCTTCCCTTTCCATCTTGTCTATATCGACATAACTGTAGGACCATCCCCCGTCATTAAGGAACTGCTTTGCCCTTTTACAGAATCCGCATGTGGAAAGACCGAGGAATACAAGATCTTTATCTGATTTTGAGCCTTCAACCCTGGTAAAACTGTCTATATTCATCATTTTAATAATATAACCATAATCATGGGTATCGAAAAGATCGCGGCGAAAATATGTATGATTATTAATAAAAAAACTGCCGGAGAAACTCTCCGGCAGAAAAGGAGAATTTGAGCTTCAAGCAAAAAGCTCTTTAATGAAAAAATCAGGCCGCCCCCTGGATATTGGAGGTGTTGGAGGGGCGGGAGCGGCCTGTGCTTATAGAAAACACACTTGTCCCTGCAGTTTTCTATTATTCCTTGACTATACCGACTATCGCCTCGCGATCACCACGGTAGATTCGAAGCATTACTTCCTGATTATTCGCTCCATTAAGAATTGTATAGAAGTCGTTCATGCTCTTTATCTTCTTGTTGTCGACTCGGAGAACGATATCACCGGGTCTGAGGCCGGCAGCTTCGGCAGGGCTGCCCTTTGTTACGTTTGCGACTACGACATTTCCCTTGCTTGTATCAAGGTTTAAAGACTGCCGAATATCATTGGTTGCCTCGACCACGGTAATGCCGGGCCAAACATTGATGCTTCCGTCCTGTCCTATGTTCTTGTCATCGTCACGGCGTCCGAGCTTAAGGTTAAGGTTCATCTTGCTGCCGTTACGGTAAAGCTCGAAATTAGTCCATTTGTCCGGTGGAAGG
>QKCC01000208.1 GCA_003245835.1 Spirochaetales bacterium
ATATAAAATTATTTGATTTTTTAAAAGAGGATTAGGAGGAGAAAATGAAGAGGAAGAGTCAAATCCTGTCTGCAGTACTGATCATGCTTCTGTCAGCACCGGTACTGTTCGCTAACGGCCAGATGGAGGAAGGAACCTTCGGTACGTCCGTGGGAGCATTCGATTCCGCCCTAATGTTCGATCCGTCGAAATCGGAGACTATCGATGTAACCCTGGACGGAAAGCCGCTGAAGGTTACCAAATACACGGTGACTTATGTTGCTAGTCCTGTACAGATGGCCGATATGCTGATGGGTCGAGGGGGGCTGCAGAAGGTTAAAGATGTATATGCCTGGCAGAAAATGGCAATCTATGTGTCTGAAAAAGCTGCGAATAATCAGGATACTGCAATTATCTTCAGCGTCAACAACGGCGGATGGATGAACAGTCCGCTTGGAAATATGTTTGCCGACTTCAGCGGCAAAGTAAATACTGTATTAGTCAGCAATTCCGACACCGACAAGATCGGGGCAGCGCTGGCTGCCGGTTATGTTATATGCGATGTAGGTACCCGAAGCCGCGGTCTTGTAGCTGCAGACGGCACCTTCCCGGGTCATGCTCCCGCGGTTGTTGTCGATGCAAAGGCTGCAATCCGCTACTTGCGTCTGAATGATGACGTCATTCCCGGGTCATCGGAAAGGATTGTAATTACAGGCACCAGCGGGGGCGGCGGTTTGTCGACGGCTGTAGCTGCCAGCGGAAACAGTCCTGAGTACTATCCGTATCTGAAAGAAATAGGCGCCGCCGGAATCGATGCATTCGGCAACAGTACCCTGCGGGACGATGTTTTTGCGACCATAGCCTACTGCCCGATTACCGACCTCAATCACGCCGATATGGCTTACGAATGGCAGTATTCTGCTACCCGTCTTCTCGGCAACTATACCGACCAGAACCCGCTTTCAGACGCAACCAAAAAGGTATCGGTTGAACTTGCAGCCCAGTATCCGGCTTACCTGAAAAGCCTAGGGCTGAAGCTTGAAGACGGTACACCGCTGACCGCTGCAACCATGCCGGGGGCTATAATGGCGCTCGTGAAAGCAGATCTTGAAAAGGCTATGGCAGAAGAGGGTGAAACTGTTCCTGATCTCGGAGAAACCTGGTCGTTTATTCAGCGCGACGGAAGTACTCAGGTGGTGACTAACGACTGGCTTGATGTTGATAACGTAGCAAACAAGGTTGTCAGCATCGACTACGGTAAATATATGGAATTTATCTGCACTACAGCACTGCTTAAAACTTCTCCGGCTTTTGAAAACTTCGGGACTTCGCTGCAGTACATGATGAACGAGTCAAATCTCACCGGAAATAAGGCAACCGAGTACAATCACTGGCTTAAATGGTCATGGGAAAATGATGTGATACCGGGAAATAAAGTCGGCAAGGATGATACAGGTATGACATTCGAGGTCTTCATGGATACAGCCGACGGTAAAGCGGTGGCTAAGCAGATGAAAATGATCAATCCGATGCCGTACTTGCTCAGTGACGAGGGTGACAGCGCACCGTATTGGTATGTACGCCACGGAATGCGTGACCGTGATACGTCGTTCGCAGTCGAACTGGCGCTTTTCTATGCGATACAAAATGACCCGACTGTAAAGGATGCCAATTTCGCAATTGCCTATATGCAGCCGCATTCCGGTAACTATGATGTTCAGGAAGCTTACGCATGGCTTGCAGGTGTTCTCAAATAATTCCATATCTGTGCAGATTTTCATAAAATTCCGGCCGGACTAGGGACTTCCTCATTCCGGCTTTTTTTTGCAAAAATCTTCAGGGACTAAAATGATGCTCCATAAGACGCTGCCCTTGTTTCGATTGTTATTAATAACTTCCTCCTGTAGCGGTCCAGCGGTCCGGATATTTTTTCTTGACAGATATCTATAGTGGGGACATAATTATGAAAACAGTGTGACACGAGTCACGTTTGGAATTTTTAAAGTGTAACATTCGTTACGAAAGAGAGGAGGCATTATTATGAAAGGAAAGGTATTGGCAGTATGTATGATTATGCTGCTGTCAGCGACTGTTCTTTTTGCCGGAGGACAGACCGAAAAAACAAGTTCTGCGGTAGATATCGGGTACAGCATCCCTGACACAACAAATCCGTTTCTCGGCTGGCTGACCACCGCTGTTAAAGAACACGCTGAAGCTGACGGACTGAAGGTGCAGATTGCGGATGCAGGCAATAATCCTGTAAAGCAGATCGAGCAGATAGAGAACTTCATTGCAATGAATGTAAAAGTTATCGATATCATGCCGATTGATCCGAATAATGTACAGGATGTAATCAAAAGGGCTCAGGCCAAGGGCATAAAAATCCTGGTCGCCGGAACAGATACGGGTGTATACGATGTCATGATGAATATGAACCAGTACAACTGCGGTGAGCAGATTAGTGAAATGGCAATTGACTGGATCACAAAAACATTCTCATCGGACGGAACCGAAATGGGTCTTCCCAAGGGTGCAGCGAAAAAGAAGGTCATAGTTCTGAAGTGCACCGAAACCTTGGACATGGTTAACAGGTCGACCGGAATCCTCGACAAGATTCAGAAATGGGGATACGTCGATGTAATTACCGCAACAGCTGAAGCCAGAACTGCAGCCGGAGCAACCGCGGTTATGGAGAATATGTGGCAGCAGAATTCAGATGCAGTTGCAGTTCTGTGTTATAATGCAGACGGTGCGCTTGGCGTAAATGAATACATCATGGGACAGCCCGGTGTAGATAAATCCAAATTCGGCGTTTTTGCCGGAGACTGGTCGGATCCTATCCAGGAGGTTCTCGATCTTTCAAAAGAAAACAAATCCGTTTTCAGGGGAACAATGCAGATTGCCGGTCCGCGGCTTGATGGAAAACCCATAGATCTTGATATTGCTACCTATACCCTGCTGAAGGACCTGTCGGAGGGTAAACTGTCTTATGGAAGCGTAATCAGCGACGCGATAAAGAAAGTATACATTCCGGAATAAATACAACTACTTTGTCGGGAGGCTTCGGCCTCCCGTTTGCAGGAATACAAATGAGCGATAACATCCTTACATTAAAAAATATTTCCAAAGCATACCCGGGTGTACAGGCTCTTGATGATGTTTCGGTCAGTTTTCGAAAAGGAGAGGTCCATGCCCTGCTCGGAGAAAACGGAGCCGGAAAATCCACGCTTATTAAAACCATAGCCGGAGCCATTCAGGCTGATTCCGGAACCATAATTATAAAAGACAAAGAGTACCATGGTTTTACACCCCTTCAGGCCAGGAACCTCGGCATTGAGGTAATTTACCAGGAATTCAACCTTGTAGATTCCCTGAGTGCTGCCGAGAACATCTTTCTGGGTATAAAAAGGAGCCGGTTTGTCAATCAGAAGGACATGCGGACTGCCGCAAAGGCCCTGTTTCAGCAATTCAATGTTGATATAGACCCGTCGGCGCTTATCCGGAACCTTCCGTCGTCGATGCAGCAGATAGTTGAAATACTGAAAGCTGTTTCACGGGACGCCGAAATACTCATCATGGATGAACCGTCGGCCCCTCTGACACTTGCTGAAGTCGAAACCCTGTTCGGAATTATAAAAAAAGCAAAAGAAAGGGGTGTTACAATCATTTACATCTCGCACAGACTTGATGAGATCTTCAGAATTGCGGACCGCGTAACTGTTATGCGGGACGGCTGCTTTATCGACACCCTTCAGGCGGATAAAACTTCACGAAATGAGCTTATAGCGCTGATGGTCGGAAGGACTCTGTCGGAGGTCTTTCCCGAACGGACGCCGCATGAAGAGCAGGTTGTGCTTAAGCTTAATCAGGTGACCGGAAACGGTGACAGAGATATCTCGTTTGATCTTTATAAAGGCGAGATCCTTGGGCTCGCAGGGCTGGTCGGTGCCGGTCGTTCCGAACTGGCAAAGGTAATTTACGGAGCCGAGAAACTCGATTCAGGTAAAATATCTGTAAACGGGCAGGAAGTAAATATCAAAAATCCCTTTGACGCGATGAAATACGGCATCGGACTCATTCCGGAAAACAGGAAGGAGGAAGGCTGTTTTATAGAGCAGGAGATTGGGTGGAATATAGTGATTAATTCTATAAAGGCTATATCCAACGGGATTATTGTTGATCGGAGACGTGAGAAGCAGATTGCTGAAGAATTCGAAAAAAGGCTTCAGATTAAAACGCCCTCACTAAGGCAGAGAGTTAAAAATCTCAGCGGCGGAAACCAGCAGAAGGTGGTTATAGCTAAAGCTCTTGCCGCCGGCAATCAAATTCTCATTTTCGATGAGCCCACAAGGGGCATCGATGTCGGTGCGAAGCAGGAGATCTACCAGCTGATGTGCCAGCTGGTTGAGGAAGGGCATTCAATTATTATGATATCTTCCGACATGGAAGAATTACTCGGAATGGCGGACAGGATTGTTGTTTTGTCTGAAGGCCGGTTAACCGGTGAAATACAGCGGAACGAGTTTTCCCAGCACAGGGTGCTGGAGCTCGCTTCAATGTCAAACGGCGCTTAGGAGTTAGATGATTATGGCAGAACTATTCAGATCTGAAAACAAGGGAATTAATAATTTAGCGGAGATATTCCGGAAATATGCAATATTCTTTGTATTGCTCGGACTTATCATCCTGTTCACAATACTGACCCCCTATTTTCTGACTATCAGCAACCTTACCAATATTTTTGTTCAGCAGTCCTATGTAATAATTGCCGCAGTTGGACTGTCCTTTGTTATGATCTCCGGAGGAATGGATCTTTCCATCGGTTTTCAGATGTCGCTTGTCGGTGTTACAACTGCGGCGTTGGCAAAATGGTATAATGTCCCGCTTCCGCTGGCATTGATCTCGGGACTGGCTCTCGGCGTTGTCCTCGGCCTGTTCAATGGTATTGCGAGTATCAAGCTTAAAATCCATCCCCTGATAATTACGCTCGGCACTATGACGGTATTTCAGGGACTGTCCTATATTGTTTCGAAGCAGAGTGTCATACTTAACCTGCCTGCAGCATTCAAATTTCTTGGGCAGGGCTACGTATTCGGCTTTCTGCCGTTCAGTGTAATCCTTATGATTGTTACAGTCTTATGTGCGAGTTTCATTCTGAACTTTACGTACCTCGGCCGGCATATTTACGCGCTCGGCGGAAATGAAGAAGCTGCCCGGCTGGCCGGAATAAACATCAACAAAGTCAAGCTTATTGTTTTTGCCATATGCGGTTTTTTCGTAGCGCTTGCCGCGCTCGTACTGTTCGGCAGGGCAGGGTCGGCAGCTTCCTCGACAGGACCCGGTACAGAATTTACAGCAATTACAGCCGCTTTCCTCGGAGGAATATCCTTTAAGGGCGGCGAAGGAAAAATCTGGGGACTGGTAACAGGTGTATTCATCCTCGGTGTTCTGAGCAACGGAATGCAGCTTGTCGGAATGGGAACCTATTCACAGTACATAGTCCGGGGTTTTGTTCTTCTTGCGGCTGTGGGTTTTGACGAGTTCCAGAAGAACGGAATACAGTTTACCAGGAAAAAAGAAAAGTAATTATTCGCTTTGCTTCCCGGTAGTTTTTTTTACCGGGAAGTCCGTTCCTTCCTTTTTCGAATCAAATTTATTAAAAGTTTTTGTTGACAGGACTAAGAACCCGTTATATCATCATTTAACACGTGTGAAATATACACGTGTTAAATGCAGCCGTGAAAATCCCCGGTCGGATCGGTGCACACTTTTGAAAGCGATTTGGAATGAAGCAGAAGATAACTTTAAACCGATTATCAGAAGAAATAGGCATCTCGCGTACCACAATATACAAAGTCCTGAATAATGCAGGATTCGTCAGCGATGAGACCAGAGAGAAAGTTCTGGAAGCTGTTGAGAAGTACGACTATGTTCCGAATTATAACGCAAGGGATCTGGCTAAAGGAAAAAGTTACCGTATCGCTTATATTGGAATGTACCATCTGAGTGCAAAATACTTTTCAGTTATGGTTAAGAAAGGTCTGGACCTGGGGTATGAAAATTTCGTCGATCATGGACTTGAACTTCTTGTTGCAGAGTCTGAATTTGATAACCCGCATAAGCAGCTTGATGACATAATAAGGATGCAGAAGGAAGGGGTAAAGAACTTTATTATTGCTCCTACCGACGAGTTCCTGCTTCGGGATAAGGTCCAGGAGCTTAAAAGCCAGCACTGTAATGTAATTCTGCTCAGCCGCGGACAGAACTTTCCGCATAAACCCTATATCGGCGTCAATTATTACCAGAGCGGAAAGCTTGTAGGTGAGATGCTCTCTAAAATATTACCGGACGGCGGTCGGGTTGTAATTATGACCAACAATACCCGTGCTGCAGATTCTACTGTCAACGGCCGGTACATGGGATTTATGGAGTGGCTGAAATCATATCCGAAGTTACAAGTTGTCGAAATTATTGAAGATATCAATACCGATGAGCAGGCTGTTGATACTTTCCATTATTTAAGAGATAAATACAATAATTTTCAGGAACTCGATGCAGTTTACGATATTACCTACAAGCTGAATATTCTGGCTGAGAAGCTTTCCGAGATAAAACTCGAACACAAGATTAAACTAGTAGGGTTTGATGTTTATCCTGAGATTGTGGAATATATAAGAAATTCCGTAATTGATTTTGTTGTCGGTCAGCACCTGAGCGACCAGGCTTTTGATGCGCTGGGGATGCTATTCAGAAAGGTCTGCTATGGGAACTCATTCAGCGAGAAGGATTACTATGCCTCGCTGGATATAATCGTATCTTCAAATCTTGATTATTTCATTTAAAAGATTTTAAAAAAATGGCCGGTTATTACAGCAATGATCAGCTCAGGCAGTTAACACGTGTAAAATACGAGTAAGAGAGGTTAGAGGAAAATGGATTACGGCTGTGAACATATTGTTGAAATGGTGAATTGCAAAAAAAGATTTTCCGGAGTGCTCGCCCTGGACGACGTCTGTCTTTACCTGAAGAGGGGCGAAGTACATGCTTTGATGGGAGAAAACGGTGCCGGAAAATCTACAATCATGAAGATCCTCGCAGGGATTCATACCCTCGATGAAGGCGAGATTTTATATGACGGCGAACCCTTTCATGCAAAATCCCCGAAAGACTCTCTCGAGAAAGGCATATCGATGATTCACCAGGAGCTGAATCTCCTGAATGATATGACCGTTGAAGAAAATCTATTTCTGGGCCGGGAAATATACGGACCTCTCAGATTTGTAAAACGCGCACAACTAAGAAAACTTGCACAGAAATACTTCAGCGATCTGGATATTGATATCGATGTTACAGCTAAGGTCGGGACTTTAAGCGTTGCCCAGATGCAGATGATTGAAATCGTAAAAGCTACCACGTACAACGCTGATATCATAATTATGGACGAACCTACCTCCGCAATAACGGATACTGAGGTTGAAAAGCTGTTTGAAATTATTCAGCGGCTGAAGAAGCAGAATAAAGCAATCGTCTATATTTCACACAAGATGGACGAAATATTCAGAATCGCGGACAGGATAACAATTCTGAGGGATGGGGAATTTATTGATTCCCGTGAAAAATCCGACATCACTCACGATGAACTGGTTAAACTGATGGTCGGACGGGAACTTAAGGACCTGTATACAAAGAATTCCCCTAAAACAGCTGACTACGATTCCGATGAGGTCCTGCTGGATGTTCAAAATTTGTCGGGAGCTGTATTTAACAATATTTCATTTAATGTGAAGCGGGGCGAGATACTCGGCATATACGGATTGATGGGTGCCGGCAGGACCGAACTGGTTGAAACTGTTTTCGGCCTGGATAAGCGGGCTGAAGGTGAAATTAAAATAAATAGGTACAAGGTAAAGAAACATGCCCCGTGGGTCTCGATCAGGAACGGCCTTGCGTTTGTTTCCGAGGATCGAAAACTCTTCGGTTTAAATCTTATAAGTTCTGTTAAAACAAATATCTGTGACGTGTACCTGAAGAAAGTGGCAAAAGCACGGGTTCTGCTTGATTTCAGCAAAGAGAAAAAGGTAGTTGATGAATATATTTCAAAATTAAGAATAAAAACTCCTAACCGGGACGCCGTAGTCAGCTCTTTGAGCGGCGGAAACCAGCAGAAGGTTGTTCTGGCTAAATGGCTGCTCGGTGAACCTGATATTCTGATTATGGATGAACCCACGAGGGGAATCGATATCGGCGCAAAAACAGAGATTTATAAAATAATGGACCAGTTAGCCAAGGAAGGGAAATCAATAATCATGATCTCATCCGAGATGCCTGAGCTCCTGGGAATGAGCGATCGGATAATCGTTTTACATGAAGGGACTAAGACGGGCGAGTTCAATAGAGAAGAATTCGAGCAGGAACGGCTGCTGAGCTGTGCTCTTGGCCATTAATCAAATAAAGGAGAATCAGTTTGAAAGATAATACTATCGGGAAGAAGTCAACATTTGAAATGCTGATGAGATTTTTTACAAAATACGGAATTTACCTGGCGTTTCTGCTTCTGGTGGTGGTGATGTCGATTGCCAGCCCGGTCTTCTTGACGGCATCAAACTTCGTAAATATTTTGCGGCAGGTTTCGGTGAAGGGGATTCTGGCTGTGGGAATGACATTTGTTCTGCTGACAGGAGGGATAGATTTGGGGGTAGGTTCGGTTCTTGCGCTGACTGGAGTAATAACGACCAGCCTCGTGACGACGGATGTTCAATTCCCCCTGATTGTCGCTCTGCTTGTCGGTATCGGGGTAGGGATCCTCTGCGAAGCCTTTAACGGTATCCTGATTGCCAAACTCAGAGTACCGGCGTTTGTTGTGACGCTGGCCATGACGACGATAGCGCAGGGCCTTGCGCTTATGTATACAAGGGGCCGTCCTGTAATCAATCTCTCTGAATCGTACAAAGTTATCGGCGGAGGCAGTGTCGGTCCTTTTCCAATCAGCATACTCATATTCATTTTTGTGATAATTGTTTCAGTTTTTGCGCTGGACTTTACAACATACGGCCGGCACATCAGGGCCGTCGGCGGTAATGAAACCGCGGCCAAGACCTCCGGAATTAACGTCAGCGCTGTTAAATTCTCGGCCTACATCGTAATGGGGGTCTGCAGTGCAATCGCAGGCATCATCCTCACTTCAAGGGTCCAGACGGGTAACCCTTCAGCGGGTGCCGGTTATGAACTTGATGCCATCGCTGCGGCTGTAATAGGCGGAACGAGTCTTTCCGGCGGAGTTGGGAGCGTCCTCGGTTCGGTAATCGGTATATTGCTGTTAGGTGTAATGTCCAACGGACTCGATCTGCTGAACGTATCATCCTACCTGCAGCAGGTAGTAAAGGGGCTGATAATAATTGCAGCGGTGCTGCTGGATCTGAAAAGAGGGCGGAGCTATTAAGAGCTATCCGCATGAAACAGGTGAATTTCATCCCGGTTGCCGGGGTGTAGAAATAATTTTTAAGGAGTAAAGAAAATGAAACTGATTAGAAGAACAGCGGTAGTACTGTTGGTTTCAATCCTCGCTTTGGCAGGGTGCAGCAAGTCCGGAGATGACTCTGCGGCATCTTCAAAAGGCAAAAGTGATGTGATTGTAATCGGAGCATCATGGCAGGATCTGAAGAATGAGTACATCAAGGGACTTGCAGATGCTACTGAAAGTTATTGTAAAGAAAAGGGAATCAAACTTCTTTCTGTTGACGGCGCCGGTGATCCTGAAAAGCAGATCTCCAATGTAGAGAATTTTATTGCACAGAAAGTCGATGCAATTATTTTAAATCCATATGACTCTTCAGGTTGTGTTCCTGCTGCTGCAAAAGCAAAAGATGCAGGCATCCCGCTGATTCTGGTCTGTTCAGTTCTTACTGATATGAGTGATGTTACCAGCTTTGTAGGTTCCAATGACGAAACAGCAGGCGAGATGATTGCCCAGAAGATTGTCGATGTTATCGGTGGAAAAGGGAATGTCGTTATCCTTCGCGGTCCCAACGGCCATTCCGCTGAAGTCAACAGGAGCAAAGGTATCTTTACAGTACTGGGCAAGAATCAGAACGTAAAAGTTGTCTTTGATCAGACTGCAAACTGGGACAGGGCCCAGGCAATGAGCCTTATGGAAAACTGGATTCAGACCGGTACCAAAATCGATGGTGTAATATCCGAGAATGACGAAATGGCTGTCGGTGCCTACAATGCGCTTGCCGCCGCTGGTTTAGGCGATACTCCGGTTATCGGAATTGACGGAATTGCAGATGCATACCGGTCTATTTCCGAGGGCGGCATGATTGCTACATATCTTCAGGATAACGTAGCACAGGCTGAAACTGCAGTTGATGTAGCCCTGAAAGCAATCAGCGGTGAGACTGTAGACAGTCTCTATGAAGTTCCGTTCACACTGGTTGATTCAACCAATGTTGCAGATTTCATAAAATAAGTTCTGCTTTCTAAAAAATGTTTATTTCCATGCGTCCGATAAAAGGACGCATGGAGGTTAATAAATTAAATATATGTAAAAAGGTAGCCATAAATTAAATCGGTTATAGGAGAAAACTATGGCAATTATGATGCACGATATTAATCTCAATTCAAGAATGACAAAACTCCGCGAGGAGTGTGTAAACACTGACCCGGCAATTTGCGTTGAAAGGGCAAGACTCATTACCGAGGCTTACAAAAAATATCCGGAAATGCCCATCCAGGAAAAGAGGGCCCTTGCGCTGAAGCATATTCTATCCAATATGAGCATATATATAAGGGATGGTGAATTGCTTGCCGGTAATCACAGCAGTGCACTCAGGGCTGCTCCTATGGCTGTAGAATACGACATTGATTTTATCAGAGAAGAAATAGACACCTTCCCGACTCGTTCCGGGGATCGGTTTGAAATAACAGAAGAAAATAAAAAAGAGCTGCTTGAAATCTGTGACTACTGGCAGGGAAAAACCCTGCGCGAACGAGTGCTGCAGATGATTCCTGATGAAACCAGGATTGCCGGGGAAGACGGAGTCGGCGGGTTTGATTCCGCATGGACACTGTACAATGGAGACGGGCATATCTCTCCCGATTACCCCAAAGTTCTGAGGCTCGGTTTCAACGGCATAATCGCTGAAATTGACGAACGTTCAGCAAGGCTGGATCTGAGTAATCCGGAAGATCTCGAAAAATTATATTTTCTAAAAGCAGTCCGAATTACCAGTGAAGCCGTAATTGAGTTTGCTCAAAGGTTCTCTGACCTTGCCGCCGAGCTGGCTTGCAAGGCAGGTGATTATGCCCGTAAAGCTGAACTTCTCGAAATTTCAAGAATGTGCGCGAAGGTGCCCGCTGAACCGGCAGAAACTTTTTATGAAGCGCTTCAGTCGCTGTGGCTTGCTCATCTGGCGACGCAGATTGATAATAACGGGCATTCGGTATCTTTCGGAAGGTTCGATCAATACATGTATTCTTATTACAAGGCTGACACCGAATCCGGACGGATGGACGTCGAGCAGGCTATTGAACTGCTGCAGTCATTCTGGCTGAAATTAAATGAAATGGTTAAGCTGCGGCCTAAAGGAGACGCAAACCTTTTTCCGGGTTACCCGATGTTTCAAAACCTGACGATCGGCGGACAGACCCGGGACGGAAAGGATGCTGTTAACGATTTAACCTATCTATGCCTAGTTGCACAGGGCACGGTGAAACTTTCCCAGCCCAATTTGACGGCAAGGGTCCACATTAATACTCCCGATAAATACTTAATGGAATGCGGAAAGCTGATAAGAATGGGAATGGGATTCCCGTCCCTGTTCTGTGATGAAGTAGTGATCCTGTCCATGATGAACCGCGGCGTGGCTATTGAGGATGCCTATGATTACTGCCTTGTCGGATGTGTTGAGCCCTCAGTCCAGGGCAAATGGGGCGGGCGTTACGGCGCAGCCAATATAAACCTGACCAAGATTCTGGAGCTTGCTCTCTACGGAGGAGAAGACCCCGTAACAGGCCTGGTCTCGAATCCTTCTGAGAAGAATCTTTCCAATTTTAAAAATATAGAAGAGGTGAAGGACGCCTGGAAACGGCAGATTGATTTCTACGTCAGGCAGAGGGTAATCCGAGATAATATTCAGGATACAGTCTGGAAAGAGATGGCACCAGTACCCCTGATCGATTCTCTCGTTGAGGGTTGCATCGAGCGCGGAAAGGGCATAAAGGACGGAGGTGCGATCTACGATTTCACCGGAGGTCAGACAGGAAATATAGCAAACGTGGCCAATTCACTTGTTGCAATCAAGCAGCTGGTTTTTGAACAGAAAAAATTTACAGGAAAAGAACTGCTTGATGCGCTCAGATCAAACTATGAAGGTGTGCAGGGTGAAAAGATAAGGGAAATGATTCTTAATGTTCCCCCGAAGTTCGGAAATGATGACGATGAAGTCGACGGATTTGCAAAAGAACTTTTCACCTATTATATGCAGCAGGAACCCAAATATAAAAATACCCGTTACGGTAAGGGACCGATTGGCGGAGTTTTTGTTCCGTCAACGGCATCAATCTCTGCAAATGTTCCTTTTGGTCTGCAAGTCGGTGCGACGCCTGACGGAAGAAAGGCTTTCGAACCGGTAGCAGATGTTTTATCACCGTATCATGGGACAGATACAAACGGCCCGACGGCAACCATCAAATCTGTAGCCAAGCTTGACAACTACCTGCTTTCGGGCGGTGCTATATTCAACGTCAAATTTACACCCTCGCTTCTTGAAAACGATGAAGGTCTCAGGAAAATGGTTTCACTGATTCGGTCGTATTTCAGACTCGGCGGCATGCAGATCCAGTTCAATGTTGTATCGCGGGCTTTACTCATTGATGCCCAGCAGGAACCCGAAAAGCATAAAGATTTGATAGTCAGGGTTGCCGGTTACAGTGCTTACTTTGTTGTTCAGGACCCGCTGGTGCAGAATGATATAATCGCGCGGACGGAACATAAAAGCTTTTAATTAATGAGCGGAATAGTTTTCAATATCGAGCGTTTTGCTGTTCATGACGGACCGGGAATAAGGACCCTTGTTTTTCTGAAGGGCTGCCCTCTGAGGTGCCTCTGGTGTCAGAACCCCGAGGGGCTGAAGAGGGAGCCAGAACTGCTGTTTCATCTAAAGAACTGCACCGGCTGCGGAGAATGCGTCAGGAACTGTCCCGTGTCTGCCCTGACGGCGGGCAAAGACGGTATTATTCGTGATGCAGATAAATGCACTCTTTGTTTCAGATGTACCGAAGTTTGCCCGACCGGGGTCTGGGAAAAATGCGGGTCAGTGATGGATTCAGACGAAGTCATTGCTCAGGTTATGCGTGATCAAACTTTTTATGCAGAGTCCGGCGG
>QKCC01000147.1 GCA_003245835.1 Spirochaetales bacterium
CAGAAATGCGGTGAATTGGCCGTACGCGATATTGAATACGGCAGGGACGTTATTCAGAAAATCATCGCAACCCGCGAGCGTTTTGTCGGTGAAGCCGCAAAACTGGGCTGGTACATACTGCCGTCGAGTGCAAATTTTGTTTTTGCCCGAAAAGACGGAATCAGCGGGAAAGAAATCTATACAAAACTCAAGGAACGGAAAATCCTCGTCAGATTTTTTGACAAAGCCGGTATTTCCGATTTTGTCAGAATCACGATCGGGACTGATTCCGAAATGGACAGCCTTCTTGCAGCGATGAAGATGCTCTGAGACTAATCCATAATCTTTCATTTGTTCCCGTCGAATATACAGCTCTTTACGCTGGACAGATCAGGAATTCGCCTCTATCATTGTTAGCTGGAGGATTCGATGGAAGAGATCTTGTCCGGACGATTGAAAGTAATAACAGGCGATATTACCTGTCTTGCAGTTGATGCCGTTGTTAACGCGGCCAATTCCAGTCTTTACGGCGGAGGCGGTGTTGACGGCGCAATCCACCGGGCCGGAGGGCCGTCTATACTTGCTGAATGCAGGGACATCCGCACCCACCGTTATCCCGACGGACTTCCTCCCGGCAAAGCCGTTATAACCACTGCCGGTGATATGCCTGCCGAATATGTAATCCACACGGTCGGGCCCATATGGCACGGCGGCAAGACCAACGAACAGGGAGTCCTTGCGGATGCATACCGGAACAGCCTTCAGCTTGCTGCTGAAACAGGTGTAAAGACGATTGCATTTCCGGCTATTTCAACCGGCATATACGGCTTCCCTAAACAGATAGCCGCCGTTATCGCCGCAGAGACGATTACAAAGCATCTGCAGACAAACAGCCTGCCCCGTGAAGTTTTCCTGGTTTTTTATTCGGAAAATGATAAAGAGACATTCAATACCGCGGTTGATAAGAGCAGAATGTCTGTATAAAATCCCTGTATGTCACTTAACTACAAAGAAATCGACGCGATTCTAGCAGAGATAGATATAGAAAACTCGCATCTTCAGAAGATTAAGCAGCCCAATTTTCATACGCTTTACCTTGAGTTTTATAAACCCGGAGGCAGGTTTGGAATTACCGTCTGTCTTGCTCCGGGAAGAACAAGATTCCACCTTGTGGACGCAGCCCCGGCGAACGAAATCAAGCTTCAGAGATTCGCCCAGTTCATGCGTTCCAGGGTACAGGGCGGAAGAGTTACCGGCATGCAGCAGATCAACAGCGACCGAATCATCCGAATGGAGCTCCTGCGGGCCGGAGAACAGATAGTGCTATGGTTCAGGCTGTGGAGCGGAGCCGCGAATATCATTGCCTCCGACGGTGAGGACATTATACTCGATGCTTTTTACAGGCGCCCGGGACGCAGCGAAATATCCGGCGGCAGGTTCATCCTGCCCGAGCCGAAGCCGACCCTGAAGGAATTTACCGTAAGAGAGATTCCGGGCGAAGGAAGCTTCAACGAAAGAATCTGCAGATGGTACGAAACTTCTGAATATGACAATGAACTTGACCGGCTGCGCGACAAGGTCCTGAGACGGATTGATTCTGATACGGCCAAAGCGGAATCAACACTGCACAAACTTGAAAAAAAATCCGGGCAGTATGAACGCTATGAATCATACAAGCAGACAGGCGATCTTCTGATGAGTAATATTCACCTCATCAGGCGCGGTGATAGCTGGGTCAAAGCCGCAAATTACTACACTGATAACGAAGAGATAGAAATTGAACTGGACCCGACGCTGAGCCCGGAAAAGAATGCCGAAAAATACTACAGCCAGTACCGGAAGGCCAAATCGGGAATCGAAAAGGTCGAAGAGGATCTGAACAACCAGAAACTGATACTCCGGAACCTGGAAGCCGACCGTGAACGCCTCGAGCAGGAGACCGATCTTGAAGTACTGAAATCCTTTCTTGATTCGATTCCCAAACAGGCACCGGCGGACGACAGGGAAAAAACCCCGGGACTCAGCTACCGTTCAGGACCGTATACAATCCTCGTGGGCCGAAGCGCAACTGAAAATGACCAGCTTCTGCGAAAGTATGTCCGCGGCAATGATGTATGGCTTCACGCCCGAGATTATCCAGGGGGCTACGTGTTTATCAAAACAATCAAGGGCAAATCGGTGCCGCTTGAAAACCTGCTTGATGCGGGCAACCTGGCGCTTTTTTACAGCAAGGGACGGGCATCCGGCAAAGGAGAACTCTACTACACCCAGGTAAAATACCTGCGGAGGGCAAAAGACGGCCCCCTGGGGCTTGTGCTGCCTACCCAGGAGAAGAATTTATCTGTTATACTTGATCAGCAGCGGCTTAACCGGATGATGGGAACAGACAGCTGAAAGGAGATCATATGGATTTTTCACTTTCGGATGAAGAAAAACGTATTCTGCTTGTAACTGCGCGTGAACGAATCAAAAATGACCTTGGTCTCGGGGTACCGGCATACCCGGTGCCTACCGAAAAGCTTCAGGAGATCTGCGGGGCATTTGTAACGCTGCACAGCAGCGGGGCGCTTCGCGGCTGCATCGGAAACATTGTCGGAAGAAAACCGCTTATAGGAACCGTCCTGAATATGGCGCATGCCGCGGCCTTTGAAGATCCGCGCTTTCCCCGCCTGCTGCCGGACGAATTCGGTGAAATCGAAATCGAGATCTCGGTACTTTCTCCTCTTCGAAGGATCAACGATATTAGTGAAATTAAAATTGGTACTCACGGGATTTTAATGACACAGGGGTACAATTCCGGGGTGCTTCTGCCGCAGGTGGCAACGGAACAGGGCTGGGACCTGATGACCTTCGTTCAGCACACCTGTATGAAAGCCGGGCTGATGCCGGACGCATGGAAGAAGCCGTCAACCGAGATAGAAATATTTTCAGCTGTTGTTTTTTCGGAAAAAGACATTATTCATTGATGAAGGCGTCGACACAGGCTGAAACACCTTCAATATCTTCCGGGCTGAACCAGCTTATATTCTGAAGCTGACGAAACCATGTTATCTGTCTTTTAGCGTACCGTCTGGAGTTGCGTTTGATAAGATCGCGCAGCGCTTCTGCGTCCAGTCCCTGTTCTTCAGCAGTAAAAAACTCACTGTATCCGATCCCCTTCATTCCGGGGTCAGCCGCCGTACAGCCGGCGGCCCGCAGCGCGGCAACCTCAGTCTCGAGTCCGTCATCGAACATCAGATCGACCCGCAGGTTGATGCGCCGGTATAGTTCTTCACGTCCGCGGGTCAGCCCAATCAGAAGCGTCCTGTACTGTGGCCTTGGTTCATCCGGAACCTTGAAATCAGAAAGGGGGCGTCCGGATGTCTCGTAAACTTCAAGCGCCCTCAGGACCCTGTATGTATCGTTTTTGTTTATCCGGCCGGCCGAAACAGGATCAACCTCGGCGAGGCGTTTTTCGAGTACCCCCGCCCCTTCACGCTCAAGCTGAGCCTGAAGCCTGCCTCTTATTTTTTCGTCCGACGGCGGCGCGTCAGGCAGCCCGTAAATAAAATTTTTGAAGTAGAACCCGGTCCCCCCGCAGATTACCGGCAGTTTTCCCCTTGAAGCAATCCCGGGCACAAGCTGATCGGCAAGTTCAACAAAGTCCCCGGCGTGAAACTGCTCC
This sequence comes from Spirochaetales bacterium, assembly GCA_003245835.1. Taxonomy (GTDB): domain Bacteria; phylum Spirochaetota; class Spirochaetia; order UBA9216; family UBA9216; genus Thalassospirochaeta. The sequence continues at coordinate 3,644 of QKCC01000147.1, forward strand.
CGCGGCTCCCTGATATCAATCAGATGGTGCGGAACACGGCCCAGAAAACCCTTGTCGGGCTTTGCTGTTCCGATGTCCATCCCGCGATAGACCTGCATTGAGTCGGCATTGATAATTTCGGCGGATTTAAAAACAGGGGCTTCAAGCAGTGCGGTCTTCCCGACTGCCGTAGGCCCGAAGATAAGGACCGCTTTTACCGGGTCATTTTCGGACAAATGAGGAATCAGTCCTCGATTGCGTATTCAACCTTGGATGTCAGAATCTGATCTATCGCGGTTGATACGACCTTTCCGTTATTCATTTCCAGCTCTTCGTCACCGGCTACGGTTACCTGCTGGGCACGTTTGATGATTGCGCATGTACAGGCGTAAACATCGTCCTGCAGGTCTATAAGGTTAGAAAGAGGAAGAATCATTCGCAAACTCCTGAAAATTTATAATAAGAATATCTTAATATAGCAGAAACTGCTGTATTTATTCAATAGATTCCGCCGCGGCAACTATTATATCAGCAATCTGGTACTGATCAAACTTATCGGCCCTTATTATAAGATCGACGAAGCCGAAATCATTGTTGTCTATCCGGTAAATATCCCGGTAGCGCTTTGAGTCGTTTTCGTCACGCTTCCTTGTTTCGGCAAGAATTTCTTCGCGCGTGCCGCCCTCCCGCTGCCTGATTCGTCCGGAACGGGTTTCAACCGATGCATCGAGAAAAACCTTCAGGTCAGCATCCTTCAGCATCCAGACCGCAAGGCGGCTACCAAGAACGCAGCTGCCTTTGGCGGCCATTTCGACCTGTCTCCGGTCAAGTTCCCTGTCGTATGAAAAATCACTCATGGCAAGATCACACAGCTCTTTAAAATCCATATTCTTCTCTTCAGCAAGCTGTCTGAAGGTGAAATTTATCATTTTAAAATTGAGAAGATCCGCAACAATTTTGCTTACCGTCGAATTACCGCAGCCGCTCTTGCCGGAAATAGCAATTTTAAGACCTTTTTTCATTACTCCACGTTCCTCAGCTGTTCACGGATATTTTCGAGGCTGTCTTTCACCTCTACAACCTTCTGGTTGACCTCCATGATAAAGGATTTCGATCCTATGGTGTTTACCTCGCGGTTGATCTCCTGGCAGATAAAATCAAGCTTTTTACCAGCCGGAAAATCCGCAGCTGTGGTCTCGCGGAATGAATCAAGATGACCCGTCAGCCTGACGATTTCTTCGTTTATTGAGTATTTCACAAGAAGAACAGCGGTTTCGGCCAGTACCCTCTGTTCGTCGATCACGTTCCCCAGAACATCGTTGAATTTGGTTCTGATATTGGTCTTTATATTCTCTTCCATTTCGGAAGATCTTTCCCTGAAAAGCTCCACCGCCCCGTAAAGCGTCTGCAGGTTGGATTCGATATCCGCGGCAGTTTCTACCCCCTCTTTCACCCTCGATTCATCCCATTGCTTTACGCATTCATCAAGCAGCGGCATAATTTTTTCCCGGTAACGATCGAGGTCGCGCTTCTTTTCGGCCTTCAGAATGCCTTCGAAGCTCAGGAGGTGCGACAAACCTATCTCGCCCTTAATGCCGGCGGCTTCCGAAAGCTGCCTCAGGCTCTCAGCATAGGCCGTAGCCGCGCTCCGGTCCAGATGCAGGACAAGGTCTTCTTCAAGCTCTCTAATCCTCAAATAAAGCTCTACCCGGCCGCGTCCGGCGCGGTCGCTGATAAACTTCCTGATCTCGGGCTCGAGCGCATTAAGAAAAACGGGCTGGTTTACGATTATATCCAGATACCTGTTGTTGTAGGATTTTATCTCCAGCATAATGTGGATTTTTTCGTCCTGATATTCGGCGCTGCCGAAACCTGTCATACTTTTCATTCAGTACATCCCTGTGCGTTTTCAATTATCTGGTCATAGATTTTCAATCCCAGTTTCCAGTTGTCGCCTGCTCCCATCGTAACGAACAGGTCGCCCGGCCTGAGTTCATCATATATAAAATCTGCAGCATCCATGACCTCTTCGAAATAGTACACATTAGGATGCAGCGCTGCAACTCTGTTATAAAGATCTTTACCGGTGATTTTGCCGGTCTTTTCCCTGGCGGAAGCGTATATTTTATGCAGCAGGACAAGGTCGGCAGAACCGAAGCAGGACGCAAAACCGTCTATCAGGGCCTCGGTCCTCGAATATGTGTGGCTCATAAAATCAACTATGATTCTGCGATCGGAGTAAAAATCCCTGAGTCCCTCAATGGTCGTTTTTATAGCGGAAGGATGATGTCCGTAATCATCCATGATCACTACACCGCCCGCGTCACCGACAATTTCGCTTCTTCTTTTTGTTCCGCAGAAGGCGTAAATACCCTTCTGAAGTCCGTCGACTGCGCTGCCGGTAAAACCGTTGTCAGCGAGTATACATTCGATAAGGGCTGTCGCCGCGGTTATATTGAGTATATTGTGTTTACCCGGAACCCGCAGAACAAATTCATCATCATGATATTTACTGATTCTGAAGTACTGCTGACCCGGCCGCCGCCCAAAATCGATAATCCTGTATTCTCCGTCAGCTGTGAAGCCGTATGGAATCATTATCAGATCCGTCCTGGCCGCCTGAACCAGCTCGGCAGCCTGTACCGCTCCAGGGTCGTCCGCACAGTAAATCAGCCGGCCGTTAACCGACAGCTTCGCCGCGTATTCCACAAAAGCGCTAAGCACATCATCATAGTCCCGGTAGTAATCAAGGTGGTCAGGCTCAATTGATGTTATTACCAGGTAATCCGGTCTGAAATTCAGAAAATTCCGTTTATACTCACAGGTTTCGGCAATAAAAAACCGGTCGCCCTCGACCAGTGTTGACCTTCCGTCAAAGTTGCTTGCCGCAGACCCAGTCAGTACAGTACCCGGCAGCCCGAATTCCCGAAGCAGGGTACCGGCCATTGCGGTAGTTGTCGTTTTTCCGTGTACACCCGAGATTCCGGCTGCAAGCGGGTCAATACTCAGCCTTCCGAGCGCTTCCGCGTAGCTAAGGACCTCAATACCGCGCGCCCTGGCCTTCATTATTTCAGGGTGGCTGTCCGGCTGGTAAGCGGCAGAATGCACAAGCAGCTGGATGCTGTCGGGCAGATTGTTCTCAGAGAACCCCTCATAAACTGGAATACCCAGTTCGGCGAGTATATTATCCGTGTAAAATTTTTCATCGACATCGGACCCGGTAACAATCGCCCCGCGCGACCGGAAAATCTCTGCAAGAGCAGTCATTCCGGTTCCCTTAATCCCTACAAAATAAATAACCGAACCGGTAAGTTCGGATAACTTATCAATATTCATGACATCATCATAATTCATTTTTATATGAATTTCAATTGCAGGCTGTTTTCAGTTTATATCGATAACTTCCGATATTATAACGATATGTATGTAATAATGAGGTTAAATCCGGACAACTATAACTGGTTTATTTCTACCCTTATAATAACTGCAAGGTTCTTCGTGCAGGTTTACCAGAAATTCAGAAGAGACGCCGGACTCGCGCGTGCGGGCAGCCTGGCCTACAATACGCTGCTGGCAGCAGTGCCGTTCGGTGCTCTTGTTGTTTCACTCATGAGTGCCTTCGGCGCGCTTGATTCTGTGCAGAACCGGATAACGGATGCAATAGTACAATTTCTTGTTCCGACGAGGCAGGCTGATTTCAAGGCTATGTTTGATCAGTTCCTGGGCAATTCAAATAAGCTCGGGGTTATCGGCCTGGTGGTATTTGCCATTACCAGCATAATGCTGCTTAATACAATCAATGCAAATCTGAATGAAATATGGGGAAGCAGGGTTAAAACAAATTTTATGGCAAAATTTACAACCTACGCTTCGGTAATCATATTCGGAACGCTGCTGCTTGCTGCCTCCACTACTTTTACATCGAGATTCAACCTGTTTCAGCTGGGGAATGTCCCGATCCTGAACCGTCTGCTGCTTAATGCCGCACCGTTTTTAGCGGATTTTTTGGTATTGGTGCTTATTATAGGGCTGAGCCCATCAGGAAAGGTGGAATTCAAATACGTTTTTATCACCTCGGCTGTAGGAGCGGTTCTATGGGAGCTTCTGAAATACGGCGTTTTCACAGTTTCAAGCTGGGCAATCCGTATGTCGGTCATTTACGGAACAATTGCGATTGTACCGATCTTTCTTTTCTGGATCTATATAATCTGGCTGATCATTATTCTTGCAATGGAATCAGCCTGGGTGCTTCAGCATAAGGGAAACGCGTGGATGGGAAAACCTGTGACGGACATGAATCCTTACGAAGTGCTTCATTTCGGGCTGGAACTGTTCCTCAGGATCGCCGCAGACTTCGATGCCGGGAAAAAACCGCCGTCGATGACGCAGCTTGCATCTGATCTTTCCGTTTCGGTTCAGGATATTGCATATATCACCGGAATTCTGCGCTCGGAAAACCTTCTGCTTGGAGCCGGAAACGACGGTAATGACTATGTTCCGGCGAGAAGTATTGATAATATTCATATTTCCGAAGTAATCACTGCCGTGTTCGGAAATTACAATTCAGCCGCATTTAAAACAGATCCGGCGGTTGCGAATATTGCGGATTTCTATCAGAGCGGAATTACGGCAGTCAGTGATAAAACAATTGCTGAAATCATCCGATCGTCCGAACAGGCTGACACCAGGCCCTGAAAGGGAATAAAAAAACCCGGTATTCACAACCGGGTTTTTATCATCCAAAAGGATATGCTTAGAGAGCCGCTACTGCGTCTGCCTTCTTGCCTTTGGCAATTCCGGCCTTGCACTGCTTGCAGATCATGTGTTTCTTTTCATCTTTCGCGTATTCATAAAGAACCTTGATACCTGTTCTGCCGCATACGGGGCAAGTTCCCCTTCCGTTGGCGACAAGTTCGCGAACGCCGAAACCTCTATGTGCTTTAGACATTATAATCTCCTTTAACCCGGATATCCGGGACTAATCGTTTACAAAATTATTCAGGTCGTCAATATACCTTTGTTGGATAAAAAAGTCAACACGGTTGCTTTTTTCCGCGCAGTGCTCCTATAACCTCCGAAATAATGACCCCTGAAAGGATCAGCGCCGCACCGGCTAGTTCAGCAGGCGCCAGGCCTTCTCTTATCATCAGCCAGCCGAAAATTATGGAGAAAACCGGTTCGAGTGAGTATATAATGCATGCCCTAACTGGTGTTGTATACCCCTGGTATTTGACTGCAAGCAGAAGGGCTATAATACTGCCCGGAACAGCAAGATACAGAATCGATATTGCGAGGTTCAGACTCGGAACTACGAAGGTATCTTCCAGGAATATGGACAGAAGGCCCGCGAGCACAGCACTGACAAAAAACTGAAAACCGGTCAGTACTACCGGGTCTTCCTTACCTGTATACCTGTCGACGTAAATCACGAAAAAGGAATAACCGATGGAACCCGAGAGAGTGAGCGCGTCTCCGATATTGAATGATGACCGCCCGGGTGCAGTGTATACAATAAGTCCCGAAAATACGACGGCAAGAGCCGCGAGGTTCAACAGACGGGGCTTTTTACCGGTAAAGAAATACTGCAGCGGCGGTACGAACACCACAAACATATATGTGAATAAGGCCGATTTAGCCACCGTAGTATACTTCAGCCCTATTGTCTGCATGGCATAGCACAGGAAAAAGAACAGCGAAAGCAGAATTCCCCTCCGGACAGTCTTGCTGTTAAGCTTTTTAAAATGCTTTCTGAATATCAGCAGAAACAGGATGGAAGCGGTCCCGAAGCGCAGACACAGAAACATCAGAGGCGAAGAGTCATTCAGACCTTTTTTTATTAAAACGAAAGTAAGCCCCCAGAGCATGGCAGTTAATGCCAGCATGCCCTCAGCCCGGGTACTTTCACGCAGTTCAGGTTTTTTCAAATGTTTTCCAGTATGTATTGAATAAGTTTCAGATTCCTTTCGGATGACAATTTTACAAATTTTCCGAAACTCTTTTTTATCTTACCGTCCGCCAAATCAGATATGATCCTGATCATCATGAACGGGATTCCGTTGACTGCGGCTGTAATTGCAGCAGCCGCACCTTCCATATCGACTATATCACCATTCAGCTGCCTGAACAGACTCATTGTTTCATCATTTCCGGCATCAGATATAAACTGATCACCGGTCAGGACCACGCCAGTTCTCAGGGTTTCGCCCTTCCATTTAAGCGCGCATTCAATAAGGCTGCTGTCGGCTTCAAGATAACCGAAATCCGAATATGGAATTCTGCCCCTCTCGAATCCTGCAGCAGTAGCGTCAAAATCGTGCTGAATGAAGCCTGTTCCCAAAACCATATCGCCAATACCCAGGTTCGGGTTAACCGAACCGGCGATTCCGCTCATTATTACCGCGGAAGGTTTAAAATGATCGGCAAGATACTGCAGAGACAAAGCCGTAAGCACCTTTCCAACCCCGGTGCACGCAGCAACAACATCCTTCCCGCAGAGTGTGCCTGTAATAATTTCATGTCCGTTGAGTTTTCCGGCTGATTTACCCGAAACAGCCGCTTTTATACGGCAGATCTCGGGTTCCATAGCCGCAGTCAGGGCTATCAATTAATTTCAGGAATGACTGATGTCAGAAGCTGGATCATTTTTTCGACATTGCTCTCAAAAACAGCAAGCACAGCATCCCAGCTGACCGGCTCTTCGTCGTCCTTCCAGCAGTCATAGTCGGTACTCATTGCAACCGCCGCATATGGAATACCGGCTTCATTTGCAAGGATCGCCTCAGGTGCGATCGACATATTGATTACATCGGCGCCCCACATTCTGAACATATTAGATTCGGCCTTTGTAGAAAAACGGGGCCCCTCTATTGTCACGACAGTTCCGGACGGGTGAAAATCAAGCCTGAGCTCTTTCGCTTTGGCAATAAAAATTTCACGCAGCGTCGGGTCGAAGGGTTCAGCCATAGGTGTATGAACTGGCTTGTGAGGTTCGAAGCTGTCATGGAATGTAACCGGCCTGCGTCTTGTAAAATCAATAAACTGGTCCAGAACAACAAAGTGCCCGCGGCCGATCTCTTCCCTGAGCGAACCTACTGCGGTAGTCGCGATTATATGTGTACACCCCGCATCTTTCAGCGCGTGTATATTAGCCCTGTAGTTTACCTGCGTCGGCGGAATGGTATGCTCCCTGCCGTGACGCCCTATCAGAACAACTTCGCGGCCGGCAATTGTTCCGAATTTCAGCGGACACGAAGGCTCACCGTAGGGGGTGCTTACCCTGCGGTCTGCCGCTTCCTTAAGAATCTCTGGGTTATCAAGTCCGCTTCCGCCTATTATACCGATTTTACTCATGCTGTTCCTCTCCGCTGCGTTCCGGTTTTTTTTCGAGTTTCTTGATATTCTCTTCAGCCGCCTGAATAACACTCTTCAGCTGATCAGCCTCGGCGCTGAAATTTGAGATCTTTTCTTTATACCCGTTGATCTTTTTATTGAGTGCTTCTATTTCCTGGTTTTTCTGTTCAATCTCAATCTCGGATTCAAGGCGGATGATTTCCTTCCGTGAATCTTCAATGACCTTTTTCTCACTGTCTATCTCTTTCAGAACAGCCTTCACCCCGGCTGCTTTTGCAAGGGGATCCTTTCGGTTGGATGAAACCATTTCACCTATTTCTGCACGTAGACGCCGGCCTTCTTCATACATCTCATTAATATGAGTTTCAATCTTTTCAACAGTTTTCAGAGCGCCGTTCTGGACGCCGAGACCTTCAAGATTTCCCCTGAGCTTTTCAGTTTCGCTGTTTAGAGCCTGGTCCTCTTTTTCAAGCTGCTCGATTCCGGCCATATTAGCCCGGAACGAACCAAGCGCGTTTTCGACCGATTCGGCCTCAAGGTTCATAACAAGTTCGGAATGACAGATCTTCTCTCCTGCACGCTTATACTGCCGCTGCAGCTGGTTGTAATGACCTGAAATGAGGTTCTTAAGGTAGAGGCTGCGGGCTTTGTTCCTGAGCCGGTCGACCAATTTGGCAGCTTTCTCCTGCTCTGTGAGCCGTTGCTGCTCGGACTCGTAATTATCAATCTTTACGATTGTTTTAACGATTTCCATGAAGATATCCGCGTATTTTTCTTCCGGCAGCTCGCCGCTCTTGTAAGCCTCATAGCTTGCCCGGCCGATTGTTTCGTAATTGGAGATATTATCTTTTTCGATTGACCTGATTTTTGAAGTAAGGCTGCTGCGAAGGGCGTCGATCTCGTCAGTACGCTCGACGGTCGCAAGTATATCCTGAATTCTAATTCTTTCGGAATCGGTGCTTTTAACTAAATCTTCAATCTTTTTAAGAAGCTCCGAGGCTGCCGACGCGTTCAACGTCTCTTCCTTCTGCAGTGAAGCGGCTTCACCGGCCTTGACAAAAAGCCTGCCGAGCGCCTTTTCTGCATCCTTTATCTTCTTTTCAAGATCTTTTATTTCACGTTCTTTATTTTCCATATAGGTTACTTTAGATCGGCCTGTCAAGTTTTTCAAGCATATGGGGATAAAATCGGCAATATGAATTATAGCTGCAGTTTAATTACCATTACACTTGCGAACATTAACACCACCGAAAAAAAAGAGGATTTTTTTCGTCGCCATTACTGTCCGCAAGTGTGACCGATATAATTACAGCTATAATTCGTGTCACTACCTTCATGAAAGCGGTATTTGGGGATGGAGACAAATGCGGCAAAGCGGATCATTTAAAAATGGGGGGTGTAATAATTCGACAACCGCTCTCAAAGTTGAGGAAGGGCTGTCCGGACCAGTCTACAAGCCGATCCGGACTTTATTCTATTCCAGAATCCTTACGTAAGCCTGACCACCTTCAATGTAGCCGGCATACAGTGTTGTTGTTCCGGAAGATGCGAGCTGGAGAGCGCTGACAGTTCCGCCGCCGGTAATTGCTGTACCGTTCTTTTCAGCAGACAGCCAGCCGTCACCTTCGTCGTAATACTTGACCCAGCCGTCCCCGGAGGCATCAAGGTAAAAGACGTACAGGTAGCCGTTGAACCATGCAGCAGCAAGACTTCCGTAGCTGCCGGCTGAAACAGTAAAACTCGATAAAAGTGTCCATGTATCATTATCAAGCTTGCGCACCTTCAGGGTGGACCCGACTGTATAAACCGCATACAGGTCTCCGCCGCCTGATACAAATACAGCATTGCCGTCATTGATGTCGGCTGCCTCTACAAGCCCGCCGGTAGCAAGCGATGTTGTAGCATCATCGTATGCGCGCAAATATAAGGTTTCTGAAGAAAAAGTATCCTCTTCATAACCAAAGTATAGGCTGTTGTTATGACTTAACAATTTAGGAGTTGATATCGTCACAGGCAGATTTTCACCTGCCAGAGAGATCTCAAACCACGACGCACTGCTGTATTTAAATAAACGGCCGTCCGCTGTTCCATCGTTAAATGCTGCATATATCGTCCCTCCGAAGCCGACTGTTGCCGCACTGATTTGTGAAGAGACCGCTCCGTTAAATCCTGCCGTTCCGAGAGCTTCCCAGGAAAAGACCGGGTCGTCGCCGGTGTCGGCGGAATCGTGGTAGTACTGCATCG
>QKCC01000036.1 GCA_003245835.1 Spirochaetales bacterium
AGAGCATTTTTTATAAAAATATCAGTCATGCTGTTCTCCCTTTTCGGCCTTTTCCCTTATCGCAGTCAGGATGTCTTCACGGGTTATCGGTATTTTTCTGAACCGGAAGCCGACAGCATCCGATACCGCATTCGCGAATGATGCCGCGGCACCGGCCACCGGAGGTTCACCTATACCCTTGGCACCGAAAGGCCCGTTGGGGTTCGCTTCCTCGACTGAGATTACTTCTGTGGGCAGACGGTCCATGACCGTAGGAACAGCGTAATCGGCAAGGTTTGCATTCATAATGTGTCCGCCCCGGTATTCAATCTTCTCCATATGGGCGAGTCCGAAGCCAATCAGCGAAGCGCCCTCTACCTGCCCGGTCAGCCCGAGCGGGTTGATGACCTTGCCCACATCGTGGGCAGCAGTATGGTTAAGGACTTCTACACGTCCGGTGGATTTCTCGACGCGTATATTCATATAATGTGTTCCGAAGTTGTAGGCATTATAGATTGTTCCCTGATGGGTATCGTGGTCGTAATTCGCGTCGGGTGCGCGTGAAAAGGCCATATTCATCAGCGGAAAGCCAGTCCAGTATGCCGCTGTTGCGACATCAGCGATTGGGATTCTTGCCGAATCGTCAAACACAAGTACGGCAAAACCCTCTTTAAGGATTATATTCTCCTTTTCCGTCTTGAACATCAGCGCCGCCATCTGCAGCAGGCTGTCTTTCACCTCGGTTGCTGCCTTCAGTACGGCCATACCGCCTGTGGTAGTCGCCCGTGAAGCGACTGTCGCGCCGGAATCGTGAACAGAATCGGTATCAACCAGCCTTGCAGTGACCCGTTCGAGGGGAACGCCCAGAACTTCGGCGGCTATCTGTGCAAAAACAGTCCGGGAACCCTGCCCAAGTTCGGTAAGACCTGTACCGACAAGAACGGATCCGTCCTGGCTCATCTGTACCGATGCGCCGACAACATCTATTCCCTCGGCGCCGTTAGATATTCCCTGAATGATCGACGCGTAGCCGGAACCGTAAAGGTAGCGGCTGTCGTTTTTGTTTTCACCCGCTTTTTTCAAGGCTGCTTTTTCGGCGGCGTCGATAGTCTGCAGGATTCCCACAGATTCATTCAGTACCTGCGAAGTTGCGGTAGCATCACCCGGCTTGAGCGCATTTTTTCTGCGGATTTCCACTGCCGACAGGCCGAGTTTTTCAGCCGCTTCCTGCAGCTGGGATTCCGAAGCGAATGTTACCTGCGGAACCCCGAACCCCCTGAAAGCGCCGGCGTACGTCTTGTTGGTATATACGGCGGTCGATTCAATCAGAACGTTCGGAATACTGTAAGGGAATCAGCGCCTTCATTACAACAAAGGGGCTTTCCGAGGCGTAGGCCCCGCCGTCGAGTATCAGCTCCGCCTTCCGCGCGACAATTGTACCGTCCTTTTTAAGCCCGGTTTTATAGTGAATCTTCATGGCGTGGCGCAGGTTCGAACCTATAATCGATTCAGTCCTGTCATGGGCTACCATCACGGGACTTCCGTGCTTCACCGCGGCAGCCGCTGCGAGTATGCCGATTTCAGCCGCTACATCATCCTTGCCTCCGAACGACCCGCCGGTATAAGCCTGAACAACCTTTACCTTTGTATGCGGAAGCCCGAGGTTCGAGGCAATATGCCCCCTCAGGTGATACGGCGACTGGCAGCTCGCGTAAACGGTCACCCTGTTATCTCCGGACGGAACCGCACAGACTGTTTCAGGTTCTATATATGCATGCTCCTGAAAAGAAGTTTCAAAATCACCTTCAAGAACCAGATCGGCTTCAGCAAATCCAGCCTCAACATCGCCCTTGGTCAGCGTCCTCGTAAACGTGATGTTTCCGTTTTCATGTATTTTTCTTGAATCAGGCGACATCGCCTGTTCGACCGTCAGAACCGGTTCCAGCTCCTGAATCACAACCTTTACAAGCTTCGCAGCTTTTTTGGCAGCCGGTTTGCTCTCCGCGACAACGAATGCAACACTCTCTCCGGCGTAGCGAATTTGCTCAGAAACCAGGATCGGCTGGTCAAACGGAGGAAGGATCCCCATCAGGTTCGGCCCGGGAAGCGTGCCTGCCGTCAGCACATCCACAACTCCTTCCGCCGCAAGCGCCGCTGAAACGTCCACTGATTTGAGAATACCTGCAGGAACTCCCGCCCTGACCGCGTACCCGTACAGCATACCCGGCAGACGCATATCTCCGGAAAATTTAGCCGCTCCGGTTACGAGCTCGAGTCCGTCTACTTTTGTCTGCGGCTTTCCAATTACCGCGTAATCATTCTTACTCATTTCACGGCCCTCATTCGCTCAGCTGCAAGCTGGACGGCCTCTATGATCTTTTTATAACCGGTACACCGGCAGATATTGCCGCTTAGAGCGGTTTCTATTTCGGAAACTTCCGGTGACGGATTCACATCAAGAAGCGCCTTCGTACTCAGGATCATACCCGGAGTACAGAATCCGCACTGAACCGCCCCGGTATCGAGGAAAGCCTGCTGCACCGGGTGAAGACTTCCGTCAGGACCTTTCAGGCCCTCAACGGTGAGGACTTCACAGCCCGAAAGTTTCGGAGCGGGAAGCAGACACGAACATACGGGACGTCCGTCAAGCAGAATTGTGCAGGCCCCGCATTCGCCCTTTCCGCAGCCTTCCTTCGTTCCTGTAAGGTTCAGCTCTTCACGCAGCAGATCAAGGGCCCTTACTTCAGCCCCTGCTTCAACAGTTCTGCTCACGCCGTTGCATGTAAATGTAATCTTCATATCAGCAGTCTCCCGAAAACAGCTCAAGAATCACGCTTTCAAGCAGGGAGCCGCTTACAATTCTTCTATAATCTTCGCCGGCGCGAACATCGGAGATAGGCGAAGTTTCCAGCTCTGCTGCAGCTTTCAGCCCGGCCAGGAAACCGGCATCTGCAGCTTCCGCCGGAGATTTGCCCGCAAGCATCATTTCACACTTCAGCAGCCGCAGGGGAACAGGGGCAACCGAACCTGCCGCGATCTTAATCGATTTAATCTTTCCGCTGTCCACCTTCGCACATACGGCCATATTAACCTGTGAGATAACCTGTCCATTCCTTTTGCCGGTCATTCTGAAACCCGATACAGTACCTGAAACCGAGTCACCGGGAATCAGTATTGCAGTCAGGATTTCACCCTTGTTCAGAACAGTCTTCTTCGGCCCGGTAAAGAAATCCCCGGCAGGAACAGTGCGGACACCGCTTGAACTGTAAAGTTCGAAGACCGCGCCAAGCACAAGAAGCGGGGTCAGCGTATCACCGCAGGGTGAAGCATTACAGATGTTTCCCCCGATCGTAGCCATGTTCCGTATCTGCGGAGAACCGATCGCCGAGGCACCGGCTGTCAGGCAGCGCGGAAGTTTTTTCGCGGCAGCGATCTCGTAAATCCCGGTGCACGCCCCAATCCTAAAACCGTCAGCTGTTTCCGATATACCGCAGAGTTCCGGTATACCGCAGAGATCTATTATCTGCTCCGGTTCTATAACAAGATCAGCAAGGAGTACGCCTAAATCTGTTCCCCCGGCTATGTAAACTGATTTCCCGTCGTACAGCCTGTATGCATCATTCAGTGTTGCGGGACCGTGATAAATCATCTATTTCATCCTCCACCCATCAAATTGGCCATAAGCACCCGGCCTCCGCAGCTTGAAAGCGAATCGGTAAACCGGCAGCGTTCAAGCCCCCCGTTCGGCTTTCTCCGAAACAGAAGAACGCCTTCTTTCAGTTCTTCTCCGTCGAGAATACTGAATTTTTTTTCAGCGAGCCGGTCTTCAACCGCACGCGTAAAATCAAGCATCGAGGATTCCTCAGGAATCTCGACCTCGATATAATCTGTACCGGATTTAACCCGGAAATATCCTATAAACTCTACCGTAACTGTCATCAAAGCCCGGCGCCGTAACCGGCAATTCCAAGCGATCGCAGTTTTTCAGCACCCGGAATACCGTTGCTGTCCCAGCCGCGGAGGCTGTAGTATTCGCTCAGCATCTCCTGCCACCGGTCATAATCAAGGACTGAACCTTCGGAATTATCACCCTGAACAGGATCGGTATAGCATCGCCGCGGCAGAACATCATCCTTCCTTCCAAGTCCGGCTTTGAGGTTGAATATCTTCTCGAGGTTCCAGATTCTCTCGCCGAGGTCGTAGAACCCCTGAAGATTCATGTCAATCCCGGATGCGGCCCTGATATATTCAGGGTAAACATCGTGTGCCGTCATGAACTCATGAAAGCGGCAGCTGATAAGCGTAAAAATCGCATTTACGACATCCTGCCCCTTCTTTACCATCTGGGCCTTGTTTTCATATGAAAGCATATCGACCTGCCCGATAATTTCAGCACCTATGGGGGCACGCTTATGGCACGCACCGCGGTTTGACGTAGCGAAAGCCAGGCCTGTTCCGACCATGCGCCTCGGCATCCAGGCAGCAAAACCGGAGTTTTTAACCTGCATGGCAAAATCCTTTGAACCGCCCCCTATCTGCTCGGCAGCAAGACCCGGACCTTCGGCAAGAATATCGCCGATTCCCTCACGTTCGCCTATTTTTTTAAGCAAACCGAGAATTGATGCCGCGTCGCCGAATTCAAGGCTCAGCTCGTCATCCTTCAGCAGACCCTTTTCGGCACACTCAAACGCGAATGAAATCGTCACGCCGACTGTCAGCGAAT
>QKCC01000262.1 GCA_003245835.1 Spirochaetales bacterium
GCTTTAAGCGGCTGCCGGAGTGACTAATAAAAAATTTGCTGTTTGACAGCAGGTATATAAACGGCAGCATTATGTGTGCCGCCGTTAGAAAAAATGGAGGATGTATGAACAAGAAAAAAATTCTGTCAGTTGTGTTTCTGGTTCTGCTTGTGTGCAGCCAGGTACATGCCAGGGACCCGAGGTTTCTGTCTATCGGAACCGCGTCAACAGGAGGCGCATTTTATCCGATTGGAATATCGATGGCCGATCTTCTCAGCCATGAAGTCGGTATTTCAACTTCAGCAATAGTAACCGGGGGCGCGGTTGAAAACAACTCGCTCGTAGACAAAGGTGATGTGGATATTGCTATAACAATGAGTTTTATGGCGTATAATGCCTCAAAGGGCGTGGATCCGTATACCAAACCTCTTACAAACGTTAACGTTCTTTTTTCGGGATTATCGAAGGGTGTTTTTCATATCGTTGTGAACAAGAATTCAGATATATGGTCAATCAACGACCTCAGGGGCAAAAAAGTAGCACTCGGCCCCGCCGGCGGCGGAGCAATTGCTGTTGCGAATGATATTTTCTCATATTACGATATGGATGAAACTGATTTTAAACCGGTCTACATTTCCTATGCCCAGGCTGCGGATGCACTCACCGACGGAAATGTTGACGCGATAGTTGTACAGTCGGCTGCTCCCGCTTCAGCGATCAGCAACCTGACTGCCGCACGAAAACCGATAAGACTTCTTTCAATAGAAAATGATGTACTGGAAAGACTGCTTGCCGGAGCGCCGTATTTTTCCAAAGAGGTTCTTCCTAAATCGATGTACGGAACTGATTCTGATGTAGTTACAGTGTATACCCCGCTTGTCGTAGTCGTCAGAAAAGATCTGAGTGAAGATCTTGTTTACCGTTTGACAAAGAGTATCTTTGAGAATGTTGATGTTGTCAGAAACTCTCATCCTTCTGCCAAAGCATTATCAATTGATTCAGCCACCAAAGCTGTCCCGACTACAATGCACCCGGGTGCTGTAAGATATTTCAGGGAACAGGGTAAGCTGTAAGATGATAAAAGAAAGATTATCAGCGTTCCAGAAATATGCATCCCTGGTACTTTTGATCACGGCATCGGGAATATTTCTGTATACTGCGGGGTTCGGAACCTTCTCGGCTATGACCCAAAGAGCGTTGCTGCTTGGTCTGATTGGCCCGGTTGTATTTTTTCAGACTTCCAATGCATCCACTCCTGCGTGGAAGCAGATTCTGAATATACTGCTTGGTATACTGATTCTGGTTGCAAATTTATACATCATCCTGGTCTGGCGTGACAGGGTTCTGAAAATCGGTGATGTTCCTGTCATGGATATAATCATCGGCAGTGCTTTGATTTTTCTTGTACTTGAAGCAACAAGAAGAAAAACCGGCTGGGTTCTGACCTCGCTTGCAATGCTGTGTATCATTTATGTACTGCTGGGGCCTTATTTTCCTTCAATGCTTGCGCATCGCGGGGAACACTGGGATCGGCTGGTAAATTTCTTTTTCATGTCGACGGAGGGAATATACGGCATTCCGCTGGACGTAGCCGCGACTTTCATTATTGTGTTCGTGGTATTCGGTTCGTTTCTGGAGAAATTCGGCGGCGGACAGTGGTTTGTCGATGTTTCCTTCTCTCTTGCCGGCCGATTCAGGGGCGGCCCAGCGAAGACTTCCATCATAGGCAGTGCGCTTATGGGAATGATATCGGGATCGCCTGCGGCTAATGTGGCTACTGTAGGCTGCTTTACCATACCGCTGATGAAGCAGACAGGTTATAAATCTCATGAGGCAGGGGCTATCGAAGCGGTTGCCTCGACAGGCGGAATGTTTACTCCCCCAATCATGGGTGCCGGCGCGTTTATTATGGCGCAGTATCTTGGTGTCGCATATTTTAAAATAATTATTGCAGCCCTGATCCCGTCATTTTTATACTATCTCACCCTTATGTTTGTGGTTGACGCGCGTGCAATCAAGGGAGGCATGACTGGGCTTCCTGCCGAAAAACTGCCTGTTTTTTCAAAAATAATGAAAGAACGCGGTCTTCTTGGAATTCCTGTCGTGTTTATGATCAGTGCGATGGTGCTTGGGTGGAGCCCGATGAAAACGGCTTTCTACTCGACCGTTCTTACCATAGTTTTCGGGTTTTTAAGCAAGGCGACAAAACCCAGCGTGCCCCTGGTTCTTAAAGCATTGGAAGGCGGCTCACGTCAGGTTGTGTCGATTGTAACAGCCTGTGCCGCAGCCGGAATAATAGTCGGGACTTTTCTTATTACCGGTCTCGGTGCAAAGCTGTCATATACATTGATCGACCTTGCTCACGGGAATTTGTACCTGGCGGCAATTTTTACAATGCTTGTTGCATTGATTCTCGGATGCGCGATGCCTCCGACTGCCGTATACGTCATCCTTGTTCCTATAATTGTTCCTGCTTTGACTTCACTTGGCGCAGCACCTATTTCGGCGCACATGTTTATTTTTATGTATGCCTCGATTGGAGCAATCACCCCGCCGGTCGCTATTGCGGCGTATGCGGCTGCGGCGATAGCGGAGTCCAGCCCGAACAAGACCGGGTTAACGGCTTTCAGGTTCGGGCTTGCGGCATACCTGATTCCGTTCATGTTTATTACATCACCGGCAGTAATTCTGCAGGGGAATGCTGTTGATATTATCTGGGCTGTTTCAACTGCTGTTCTCGGAATGCTCTGTATTGTGGCGGCAATGGAAGGACGTCTGTTTATGAAATGGACAATTCCTGCACGTATTTTAATCGGGGTGTCTGCAGTATTTCTGTTAGTCCCTGAACGGCTTTCTGATTATATCGGAATAGCAGTGATTGCGGCTGCGTTCATTCTGGCAAAACTTACAGTAAGTTTTAAAAAGGCTGAAGCGGAGAACTGAAAAGTAAACCTATGCAGAGTATTAGAAGCTTTTTGGAAACATTAAAAAAGAGCCCGGAAGAATATATGGAAATAGATGCTCCTGTCAGTTCCGTACATGAACTGACAGGAGCGGTATATTACCTCCTTCAGCAGAAGAAAAACCGGGCGGTAATGTTCAATAATGTTGACGGGGGAAGCATCCCTGTTCTGACCAATCTTTTTGCTGATCGGATGCGGCTGGCATTGGCAATAGGTGCTGCTGAAGATGAACTCAATTTCGTTTACAGGGAAAAAGAGAGCCTCCGGATTGTTCCGGAGGTAATTACTGCAGCCCCTGTACAGGAAGTGTCCCTTGATGATGGCAGCGTTGATTTGTTTTCACTTCCGGTGGTAAGCCATAATTTGAAGGATAAGGGCCCTTATATTACAGCAGGTATTATGACTGTGAAGGACCCGGATACCGGGGTAAGGAATTCCGGCATCTACAGGCTTATGATAAAAGACAGGAACCATACAGGGATTCATCTGGCTGAAACAAGTCACGCTTACTATATTTACAGAAAATATATGCAAAGAAAGCAAAGAAAGCAGCCGATGCCTGTTGCCGTGACAATAGGAACTCATCCTGCGGTTTATCTTTCAAGTCTGAGCCTGCTCGGCCTCGGAGAAGATGAATTTGAGGTTGCGGGCGGCCTTTTGGGGGAAGCTCTGAAGCTTGTCAGATGCAGGACTGTTGATCTTGAAGTTCCGGCATACGGTGAAATTTGTCTGGAAGGTGAGATTGGCTGGAATGAACGGGGACCGGAAGGTCCAATCGGCGAATTTCATTCTCTATATAGCGGCGAAAACAACTACCCGGTACTGACAGTTAAAAGTATTTCAACGCGAAAGGAGCCGATTTATCTGGATATCTGTTCAGGCGGAAGGGAACATCAGCTGATGGGTGGACTGCCGAGAACCGGGATGATATATAAGGCCGCAAAAAAAGCTTGTGCCGGTTTGGGGGACGTTTACCTGCCGCCGTCCGGGTTCTGCCGCTTCTCATGCTACTTATCCATAAAAAAAATCGCTGAAGGCGAACCGGCTAATGCGGCTGCAGCTGTTTTTGGGGCGGACCCGATTATTCGACATGTTGTCGTTGTAGATGATGATGTAAACATCTTTGATGAAGAGTCTGTTTTGGCTGCGGTTAACCGTAATATGTCGATAGACGACTGTTTTATTATTCCAAGGGCCAAAGGCAGCCCGATTGATCCCGTCAGCAGAAACGGGACAGTTTCAAAAATTGGAATCGACGCCACAAGAAGCATGGATTCGAAGCATTCCGCCATAAATTATAATGACAGTATCAGAGAGCTTGATATTGAAAAACTCTTCGGTAAAAATCCGAATCTGTAGAAGGAAAATATGGATACTGCTGTAAAGACTCACTGTA
Source organism: Spirochaetales bacterium (assembly GCA_003245835.1). Lineage (GTDB taxonomy): Bacteria > Spirochaetota > Spirochaetia > UBA9216 > UBA9216 > Thalassospirochaeta. The sequence continues at coordinate 4,339 of QKCC01000262.1, forward strand.
AAATGTGCAACTGCCGGTGCGGAATAATCGCGACTGTCAGGGATGGACGCATAATTTCGTTCAAGGGTGATCCTGACTGCCTTAAGAATAACGGTAAATTATGTGTGCGGGGCCGGGCAATGCTTGAACTTCAGTACGATCCCGACAGGATGGCTTTTCCTGAAAAAAGAACCGGCAGCGAATTTAGACGGATCTCGTGGGATACTGCCCTCTCCGAAATTGCCGATAAACTCAATGAATTGAAGAAGAAATACGGACCCGAAACGCTTGCCGTCTACAGGGGGATGTCTGTTTACTCATGGCTTGTATCTGTGCAGGTAAAAAGGCTGATGAACCTTTACGGCACACCGAATTTTGCATCCAACGCAGCCCTGTGTGTAAGCTCAAAGGTTCTCGGAACCAAATTCAGTTTTGGCCCGGGCGTATCCACTTGCGGAGATTTCCGCAATTCAAAGTGTATTCTGCTTTTCGGTACGAATCCGGCGGTCACAGGAATGCACCGGGCGCTGAGGGTGATGAAAGACATCCTTGACGCCAAAAGAGACGGTGCTGTACTGATTGTTGTCGATCCAAAAAAAACTGAGACGGCATCGGCGGCGGATATGCATATATCCATCAGGCCCGGCACAGATACGGCTTTCGTGCTTTCGTTAATAAATGAAATTATCAGCAAGGGCTGGTACGACATGGAATTTGTACAGAAATATACCACCGGGTTTGATGAACTCGGCAGGCTGGCAGAAGACTATGCTGCGGAGACTGTCGAAAAGATTACCTGGGTCCCGGCTGATAAAATCAGGGAAGTCGCAAGGATTTTCTCCCATACAAAACCGGCCTGCGCGGACCGGAGGGAGGGTATTATCCACCACGAATACGGAATGCAGACATGCAGGGCAATTGATATACTGAATATTATTACCGGAAATATTGATATCCGCGGAGGAATCCATCTTCAGACAAAAATGCTCGGACCTTACTCTGAATCTTTCAAAAAACTTACATATGAAAATGAATTTAAACCGGTTGTGCCCTCAATAGCCGACAACAACAGGATCACAAAGGACGTACCTGTTAACCTGATAAGGGCTATCGTAGAAGAAAAACCTTATCCAATCAGGGCGTTGATTGTGATCGGCAGCAACCCTGTTCTGGCATGGCCGAATTCATCGCTTGTGCAGAAGGCGCTGAAAAAGCTGGAACTTCTGGTAGTAATAGATCTTTACCGCAACGATACGGCTGTATTCTCCCATTATAACCTTCCCGCAGCTACCTTTTTTGAAAAGATCGATTTTCAGGCCCCGGAGGTTGCAATT
>QKCC01000065.1 GCA_003245835.1 Spirochaetales bacterium
TTTTGCTTCACGGAGGATCGCGTCATCAGGTTCCCAGAGAGTTTTCAGCCCCTCATTGACGACTTCAAAACCGGAATCCGTCAAAGCCCTGCTGAGTATTGATACCGATTCACCGCTCCATCCAAAGGGTCCGAACGCAGCCGCTTTTTTTCCTTTGAATCTCAGGCCTTTAATCTCTTCGAGAAGTGAGGCCATAGAAGAAAGTATTCCCTTGTTTATTGTGGGAGAGCCGAGCAGTATCGCCTTGGAACGGAAAATCTCCGTGATAATATCATTTTTATCCCGTTTGGCGCTGTTAAACAGGCGCACATCCACGCCAGGATCGGTCTTCTGAATCCCTTTCGAAATCGCCTCTGCAATCTGTCTGGTTCCTCCCCACATCGTATCGTAAACAATGGTAATTTTATTTTCCCGGTATGAATCCGCCCATTCAAGATACTTCTTAACAATCTGGATGGGATCATCCCGCCATATAATTCCATGACTCGCTGCAATCATATCTACAGGAACGTTGAGGGCGAGAACCTCATTTATTTTTTTGGTTACCAATGCGCTGAACGGCGTCAGAATATTGGCATAATATTTAATGCATTCCGAGTAGAGTTCCTCCTGATCGACCAAATCATTAAACATATATTCCGAAGCATAGTGCTGACCAAAGGCATCATTGCTGAAAAGGATGTTGTCCGCTGTAAGATAAGTGAACATGCTGTCGGGCCAATGCAGCATCGGCGCCTCAATAAAAACAAGCTGCTTGCCGTTTCCTATATCGAGCGAATCTCCGGTTTTTACAATTCTGAAATTCCAGTCGCTGTGATAGTGACCCCTCAGTGCTTTTTCGCCGTTTGCTGTACAGTATATCGGAACATCGGGTATACGAGCCGTCAGCTCCGGGAGGGCCCCGCTGTGATCTACTTCGGAATGGTTCGCAACGATGTAATCAATCCGGGACAGCTCAATCTCTGACGACAGATTGTCGACAAATTCTTTCGAGAACGGCGCCCAGACTGTATCGATAAGCACAATCTTTTCTTCTTCAATCAGATACGAGTTATACGAGCTGCCGCGGTGGGTGGAATATTCATTTCCATGGAACTGTGTCAGCTCCCAGTCTATCTTACCCACCCAGTTAACATTGGATTTTAACTTTCGCTTCATAGCAGTCTCCTAAAAACAAGGTTATATTTTAATGATAACCTCAAATACTTCAGGAGACAGTAACATTTGTTACAGTAGGGTTATTTTTTCTGCCAGAATTCTATCCGGTGGCCTTCGGGATCATTAAAATAAAAGACTCTCGCATTCCAGGAGTGTGCTTTTACAGGTGTTGTATTAACACCCAGTTCATCCATATAAGCCTTCTTCCTGTCTAAATCATTAACCTCAAGCGAGATCGTAACACCGGCCCCGCTGCAGTCGTTAACGGTTGTCCGGCCTGAGTCGGCAATACTGAGTCTCGAGCCTTCAGATAATTCGAACTCGACAAACCAGTCCGTTGAAAAAAGAACGGGCAGGTTTAATATTGTCTTATAAAAGGCGACGGTTTCCCGCCATGCCCTGCAATACAGAATTGTGTTTGAACTTGAAAAACGCATCTACCTGATTATACTGCTTACAAATTAAAAATTCCTGAATCCCCTGTCTATATTCACAAAGTATCCGTAGACCCAGCCCATGTCGCCGTTCTGTCTGCGGACGAGATACCATGGGCTTTCCATCTCTCCGATTTTCATATTTTCACCGGTTGATGCTACAGCTATAACCTGTTCATCCTTTTCCAGAAAGTCGATGTGATTGCCGTTCAATGACGGGGCATCTCTGAATCGGACGCGGTCGTCATTTACAATGCTGCTTAGACCTATTTTACCGTTCCTGTAATCATCGATAGAAAAATCCCTGCTGTTCTTTGCTCCGTATCTCTTTAAAAGCTCAGTCATTGCTCTATCATCTGTTTTATCCAGCACGGAAGATGAACTGAACTTCCTGAACGCATATGAATAGCTTAACAGGTTAGGGTTAGCCCCATTCTCGAGCAAAACTTCTGCAGTTTCAAGATCGTTATAATATATCGCTGTATTCAAAAATATGCCGGCGCCTGATGAATCCTCGCCGTTGCTGTAACCCACCGAATATTCATTCGGATCATAACCGAGATCTATCATCAGCTTTACCATTTCGGGGTGTCTATACCTGATCGCAAAGTACAGATCATAGTCGGTTCCCATTTCTCCGCCGATATTCTGTCCTACGCCGTTTTTTACCAGGAACTCCACCATTTCAAGATCATTATCCTTTATCGGCCTTAACAGACATGAAACAGTGCCGTCATAATTGCCGGAGGTCGTCCGGGGGCTGAACCCGTTATCAAGCAGAAATTTTATCATTTCAAAATTCCTCTTTTCGATGGCGTCTATCATCGGAGATTCCGCCCTGGTCATGTAAATGCCCATATAATTATCGAAGCCCTCAGCCAAAAGCTTATTCAAACCTTCAAAATCATTATTCCCGTAATAATACCAGAACTCTTCGTCCTTCAGATTCAGGGTCCTTTTTATCTCGAGATAGCTCCTGTTTACCGTCATGTAATAACTGTTTTCTTCATTATCTCTTCGGCCGATCGATCGGTATATCCAATTGATTAGTCCGGCCTCCGGATCCCATCGGTAGGTATACTCACCCCACTTGTCCTGAAAATAATACTTTGTAATATCCTTCGACGGCTCGCCCTCCGGATTGTATTTGTTGCCGTCATATTTCGAATAGACATAATGAAAAGCGCCGTTATCGACATAAATCTGAACAAAATCATTACTGTAGCCCTTATCAAGCATATACCAGGCTTTGGTATAGTCCAGCTTTGTCGAGACTATAAGCAGGCTGCAGCCTGCCGCCCATTTCTGCCCGCCGTCAGGCAGCTGTATTTTATAAAAGGGCAGCGCCGTCCCGCCGGTCATGTACATGTTTTCAGAAACCTCTGTCAGCCTGAAAGTCTGACTGCAGGGGAACTTATAGATCTGCCCGGGGTTTTCAAAAAACCCCGGTTTGTCGAATAATTCAAGTTCAACCGATTCAATATTACGGTCTTCACAATTTACCGGCAGATACCCGAGAAATTCCGTTAAATCGGGCTGCGAAAAAATATCTGATGCTGTCAGGACCAGAAAAATAATTAATACCTTGAACTTCATTTACTCTCCAACTATTATCGCATTCTGAGTATTGTTTTATTTTGTTCTTCCGGTAATACATACTGGAAATAAAACTGTCCGTCAATCTTTGAAGTGTTTTGAATTTCCGGAATAAAGACAGCATCGATAAAACAGATCTCATTGCGATCACCGTTCAACGAATACAGCCAATTTATTCGCAGTTTATTCAGCATTTAAAGAACTTTCGCCTAAGATTATTTTGGATAATAAAAAATTTAAGGGCTATTATAGTATATTTAAATAATTTTATGTTATACTCTGGTTCTAAAAATTGATATTTCACAGGAGAAAAATTATGAAAAAGAGCATTCTTGCAGCATTATTCTGCATTGTTACTCTTGCTTCAATGTATGCAGGAGGAACCCAGGAAAAGGCTGCTGCATCAGACCTTAATCTGATGAAGGCCGGCGCCCTGACAATTGGTGTAGAAATCGGTTATCCTCCGTTTGAGGATTTCGCAAATGACGGTGTAACACCTGTAGGTTACGACATTGATTTCGCAAAAGCACTCGGTGAAAAACTTGGTGTGGAAATCGTATTCATCAACACTGCATGGGATGGTATATTCCAGGGTATCGGCGTCAACTACGACGTAGTTATTTCTGCGGTTACCATTACCGAAGAAAGAAAAGAGACGATGGATTTTTCAGATCCCTACATCGACAACTATCAGGCTGTTGTTGTACGGACTGATTCCGATTTAAAAATCGGCAGCTTCCAGGATCTTAACGGCTATGCACTGGCTGTTCAGAAAGAAACCACATCAGATATTCTGATATCTGACTACATTTCCACCGGATCCCTGAATTGTACTGTTGCGCAGAATGAAAAGGTCATCACCTGCTTTACCCAGCTCGACAACAAAGAGATCGATGCAGTTGTTGTTGATTCAACCGTTGCAGATGGACAGGTCGGCAAATACCCCGACAAATACAAGATCGCTTATCTTGACAAGAGCGAACCGGAACAGTTCGGTGTTGCAATCAAGAAGGGAAATGCAGCTCTTCAGTCGGCAATCAACAAAGCCATCGCCGAGCTTAAAGCTGAAGGCTTCTTCAAAGAAAGCACTGAATACTGGTTCGGTGGCTAAAACGAGCATCAATGAAGGATTTCCTCAAAAAGCTGATAAATATTAGAGAATGGAAACAATCTTCAAAAACAGCTGCCATATGTATTGTGGCAGCTGTTGTTTTGTTGATTGTTCTTTCGATAATAAATGTCTCCGAATCGGAGATGATGGATCATGCTTCCCCGCAGGTGAAGCAGATGATCGAAGACGAGAAGGACAGTTCCCGAAAGCGTCTTACAATTACCTATAACGATTTTAAAGTTATCAGTTATCTTTCTTTTTCGACTTCAGGAGCCAAAGCCCTTCAGGAAACCTACGTGGGTTTCGCGGGCAATATTTTTCAGGCTGACGAAGGTTTCGGAAAGTTTGCCGGCCAGATGGTGAACTACACCTACCGAATGCTGGGTATTAAACAGAATGTTCTGCACGGCGTTAAGCTGACTATGCTGCTTACGACACTGTCCATTCTGATCGGGTTTGTTTTCAGTATTTTCCTGGCCCTTGGAAAGATTTCGACCAATAAAATAATCAGTAAAATATGCAGCGCATATGTATTTTTCTTTCGCGGCACCCCACTGCTGATACAGCTGTTTGTGGTGTATTTTTCAATTCCGGGAATATTCGGATTTTCATGGCGGGGATTGTTCGATACTGCCGATCCCGAAGCGGTGTATAAGGGCGCATTTATTGCGGCTTTGATAGCGTTCTCATTGAACTCTGCAGCATACTGTGCAGAGATTGTACGTGCGGCCATTCAGTCAATAGACAAGGGGCAGCATGAAGCGGCAAAAACTCTGGGGCTCGGTTACGGTCAGACAATGACCCATATCATCATTCCCCAGGCGACCCGGAGAATGATTCCGCCGCTTTGTAATGAATTTATCATGATGATCAAGGACGTATCGCTTGTTTTTGCGATCTCGCTGATGGACATCACTACTATATCAAAAACGATCATGACCAGCGAAGGAAGCTACCTTGTCTTCCTGCCGGCCCTGGTTATCTACCTGATCGTAACAGCAATATTCACATGGATATTCGGAAGAATGGAAACGAGGTTGGCAATTTATGAATAATGAAAAGCAGACACACGAATACGACTATTTGCTCAGAACCGAGAAGCTCTGCAAGTCGTTTGGCCACCTTGAAGTTCTGAAAAATGTGGATCTTGCAGTTAAAAAGGGAGAGGTCATCTGTATAATCGGACCGTCCGGAGCTGGAAAATCGACATACCTGCGCTCCTTGATTCACCTCGAAGAGATCACGAGCGGAAAGATATTTGTTGAAGACCAGCTGTTTCTTCACAGAAAGCATAACCGGACAGTGCACAGGGTCCCGGCAGAACAGCAGAAAGCCATGCTTCTTGAAATGGGAATGGTATTTCAGCGTTTTAATCTTTTTCCCCATAAAACGGTACTTGAAAACCTGACCCTCGCTCCGATGCTGATCCGCAAAAAATCACGTGCCGAAGCTATAGCATCGGCTACGAAGCTCATCGAGCGCGTCGGGCTGTCTGATAAAAGGGACGTCTACCCAAGCAGGCTTTCCGGCGGTCAGCAGCAGCGTGTTGCAATCGCGCGGGCACTGGCTATGGAGCCGGAAATCATGCTGTTCGACGAACCGACAAGTGCGCTCGATCCGGAACTCGTAGGCGAAGTTCTTGCCGTAATGCGGGACCTTGCCAAACAGGGAATGACCATGCTGTGCGTGACGCATGAGATGGGCTTTGCCAGGGAAGTTGCCGACCGGGTAGTACTAATGGCGGACGGTATGATCCTCGAAGAAGGTAAACCAAGAGAATTATTCGAAAACCCGCAGCACGAAAAAACCAAAACCTTCCTTAAAAACGTATTATAGAACTTTACAGATTTATTCTGCATTGCGGCACCTGTTTATTATTTTAACGGGTGCCGTTTTTTATTAGAGACCATAAAGATGCTTAGACTTAATTATAATCCACAGGGACTCCAAATATTTGTGTTTTCTTTGTTGTAAAGAATATCATCTTCATTTACGATACAGCTATGAAACGAATTATTCTTCTCCCGGTAATCACCCTGCTGTTTGCAGCGCCCTTGTTTTCCGATATCGTCTCGACCCCTCTTGGAAACCAGCTTCGATCGATTTTCCCGGAACTAAAAAACGGCTATATCGACCTGAACAGGAACGGCTCTCTCGACAGACTCGAGGATATGGATGAAAAGATATCCGACTATCTTGTACAGGATGATCAGCTGCAGGTCCAGGAAACGCTTGAATTTATAAGTAATAACTACAAATACTTTCCTGTACGAACCCTGGAAGCAGTCCGTGACGCCCTTAACAGTCCCGAAGGGACAATAAACGAATTGATTGGGCTGAATTACGGGACCGAAATCGAACAATTAATAGAAAAGCGGATCGCCATAGGCGAATACGGTTTATATCTTCCCCCTTCGGCAAGAAAAAAGGCAATGAATGAAATGTATTCATACCTCTCAGTAATGGACAAGGCCTATAAAAGAGAAGGAAGCGGGGCAGAAACAGAATTCAGCAAGGCGAAAGCGACTCTTTACAGTATGCTTGAAAAGGGATATCCCCTGCCTGAGCCTTTAACCGGAAAAGAAAAAGAAATACTCGAATCCACCCTGATCAATTCATTATTAAGAGAACAGGATGAGCCGCAAACTGTGAATACAGCCCTCTACACTCTCGGCATTATGCGCTCAAGCAGGGCCATTCCATATATCATTCCGCTGGTTTCCGATGAAAATTACAGCGTCGAAGCTATCAGAAGCCTTGGAGCGGTCGGCAACCTTGAAGCCATGGATCTGCTGATCCGGAAGCTGGAAGAAGACCCGAAAGAACAGGAGAAAATCGAGCTGATCAGGGCCCTCGGTTCAATCGGTTCAAAAGAAGGTATAACCCCTTTGTTTGATATCATAAAGGACGAAAAAATATCTCCGGTACTCCTGAAATCCGTTCTCGAATCGTTAGGGAAAATTGCAGCCAAAGGAACTGCCGACAGAAGAATAGCAGCGGCCTTATCTGATTATCTCAACTCTGCCGACCCATCGCTCCGAATCACAGCAATAAACGGTCTGTCGGCATTCAATGATCAGAATACTGTTGCCGCCCTGGTCGGCCTTTTAAAAAAGGAACGTTCGGAAACGGTGCTCTTAACGCTGGTCGAAAAAGCCAGGTATATAAACAATCCTTCGATAGTTCCATCAATAACCAGTCTGCTCGAGAGCCCGCAGAGCTCGACAGAACTGCAGATACTCTGTCTGGCTACGATAGGACTGCACCCCGAGGGTACAAAAGGAATAAACAGTGTACTGACGGCTCTTTCATCCGGAAACGATGACATTGCCGAAGCAGCTTTTGACGCCGCCAAAAATCTTTACAGTACCGACAGCACCGTGCTTATCGGCGGATTAGCCCGGCAGGCTGCTGCCGACAGCAGCATTCAATTCCAGCGCCAGGCTGCCCGATTATTTGCAGAACTTCCGGATGACGCCTCAATTAACAGCCTGCTGACTATGCTTGGTTCCCCTGATCCTGTAGTAAGGCGTTATACTACCATGGCGCTTTACCGAATACGGCCTGCCGGCAATGTCAGAATTACAGCAGCCCTGAATAAAATAATATCAAATGAAACGGAACCGCTAGATGTAAGAATCAACGCTGTTCGCGCTATAGGAGCTGCCGGCTTTGACAACCCGACAGTAAATGCTGAACAGACCCTCATAACCGCTGCATCGATGCGAGAAAGCAAATACGCACAGCTGCGTTTTTATTCGCTCCGCGCGCTGGGAGAGATGGATTCGCTCAGCGAAAGCTCCATCGGGAAAATCATCGTAATCGCAGCAAGGGAACGCGATGCTGCAATAAAAGAAGAGGCCATACAAACGCTCTCAAGAATCGGCCTCGCTGATCCCTCCAGAGTTACTATGCTCGCTGAGTCTCTGGACAGTATGGAACTGAAAGACAACATAGATTTGGCGCTTCAGATCTGTGAGATCCTCGGTGAATTACGCTCACAGGAATTCATCAAAAAGGGCATTGAACTCAGCAGTCTGCTTACCGAGGAAAGCAGTAAACGGAGACTGACCTACGCTTTCTATCTCTCGGGTTCACTGGATGGCTATGAAAGCATGATTCAACAGGGAAAGGACTCCGATCTGACCGAGTTCATCTTGTCGCTTTCCGAAAGCTCTGATCTTGTGCTTCTTGGAAAGGCAGTCGAAAATCTTAAGCGCACGGAAGAAAATGAAAGTACCCTTGAACTGCTGGAATTAATTGAATCGGAGGTACTGTATCAAAGCTGATTCAATCGGCAAGTGTTGGTTCTTTCTGTACACATGGTAACTCAGTTTTAATAAAATACTCACTAAAAACTACGCCGTTTTTTATCTGCGGTCTTGATTTTCATATACCTAAACTGCGACAATTGGGTTGGACGTAGTTCTGTTGGAGTAATCGATGAAGAAATATATAGCCTCTGCTGTAGTATTATATACAGCTTTTATACTGGGATCCTGTGCTACCATGACGGCTTCGTATGGTCCTATGCCCGGCACAGTAGCCAAATATATAAGCAGAAACGGTCCTGACATCGGGGATTATCCTATCAGCAGCCTTGCAACCATTGCCAGTTTTAACCGTCATGAGCGAGATTATGACGTATATGAGAATCTGGATACCATCTGGAAGGATTACACTGAAGCCGACCCCACGAAGGCTTTCGACGGCCGGATCATTGACTTTGGACTTCTATTCAACCCCGGCGATTCAGCCGTCCATACCCAGAAAGATCCGGTTCCTTTTTTTACGGAAGGGCAGATTTACATTCTTAATCTGAAGGTTTTCGGGTTTTATAATTTCCCCGTTGCATTCAAGGTCACAAGAATCGATTCGGTACAAAAAATGTTTGAATTCGTTTATCTGCAGAAGAATATAGTGAACGGGGTACAGCGGGTTTACTTCGAATCTTCATTTGATGAAACCGGAAGACCGGTTACTCTTATCAGACACATCTCTTTTTTCAAGAGCGGAAACGGTTTTCAGGACAAGGTTCTATATCCCCCGCTTCACAAACAAACAATAGACGATTTCCACAGTAACGTTTTAAAAGTTAACCGCCTAGTCTGGTCGGCCAAGTAATCCGGGAACCGATCAGACCGCTTCCGGCTCAGGGCCCGCGTATATAGCGGTGCAAATTTCTAAAAGTAATAAAACCTTAAAACTATATTATTATGCTAAACTCATACCCGGAGGCGGGGAATGGAACTTACTCAATTAAAATATTTCAAAGCTGTGGCAGAAATCCAGCATTTTACCAAAGCAGCAGACCAGCTTCATATTTCACAGCCGTCACTCAGTAAAGCCATTTCCAATCTGGAAGATGAACTTGGAACAAACCTTTTTGAAAGAGAGAAAAAATCCGTCTATCTCAATGAGTTCGGGCAATGCTTCTATAACCATGTAAAACTGATATTCGAACAGCTTGCTGAAGCCGAATTAGAGATCAGCGACATGAGATTGGGCGCACATGGTGATGTAAGAGTGGCATCCTCCTTTGAACTTACCGAACCCAACCCGATCCTCGAAAATTCATGGAAATTTTATATGGATCATCCGCAGATCCACTTTCATTTTTACCAGCAGAGCACCGAACAGATACTTAATCTGCTTGAAACACGGTTTATCGATTTCTCGTTATGTACGAAGGATGAACTGAACCTTCCCCAGATAAAATGGAACCATCTATATTCCGAAGAGCTCTTCCTGCTCACTGGAGAAGATTCGATCTTCAGCAGCAGAACATCGGTAAAGCTGGAAGAACTTAAAGATGAAAATTTCATAATAGACAAGATAGCGCCCGGAAAAGAAGACTCGCTGCATCATCTATGCAGACAGGCAGGGTTCACCCCAAAGATTTCATTTGAAGGGAATTCGATAAAAATGACAGGCATGGCTGTCGTTAAAGGCTACGGTATATCGTTTGTTTCCAAAACCAGGAAGGAACGTGTACTCGCATCTCCCAGAACCGAGCCCTGGGAAAAAAAACTCCGGTTCATTCCGATCGATAACGATTACTGCATCAAGGAAATCGGAATAGCACATCTCACAAACAAGCGCCTTTCCGCAGCGGCGTCGTTGTTTCTTGAACATATTCTTGAGTATTTCAGCCACCGCAATCAGGACAAATCAGCACCGGTAATTACCGAAGGATAGTTGTCTCCGTACAGTTGTTCATGAAAACAGAAATCCGACTGACGCAAGCTGTCTGTATAGAATTATTAATTTTTTAAATAAATGCGTCAGCAGGCTGTAAAATCAAAATCGTAATCACTATAATTAATTGTCAAATAATTATTTCAGGTTATAATTGGACACCGTAAATTTATAAGTATTATAATCTCAACTGTTAAAAGACAGCACAGTTAAGGAGTAAAGCTGATGGGTGTATGGGATGCTATAAAAAAAGAGATCTTCATTGATATTATTGAGTGGATTGAAAATGATGATTCTACGCTGGCATACAGGTATGATCGAAAAGGCAATGACATCAGGAACGGGGCGGCCCTGACCGTCAGGGAAGGACAGACTGTTGTTTTTGTGAATGAAGGTCAGCTTGCGGATGTCTTCAAACCGGGGATGTACGAGCTAACCACCGAGAACCTGCCTGTGCTATCCAGGCTGAAGGGCTGGAAGTACGGATTCAAATCCCCCTTCAAGGCTGAGGTTTATTTTATTTCTTCACGTATAGTGACCGGATTTCACTGGGGCACACCGGCTCCATTCATGATCAGAGACCCGGAGTTCGGAATTCTTAAGCTCAGGGCAAGAGGACATTTCTCCATACATGTGATTGATGCCGCAAAGTTTATTCGCAATGTTGTCGGCACAGACGGTGAATTCACAAAAGATGAGATTCAGGATCGTCTCAGAAAGAAATTCATAACCGAGGCACAGTCTGCAATCGCAGAACTCGGCAAACCGTTTTATGAAATGGCTGCACAGCTCGATGACCTTTCCTTCTCAATCAAGGACCGGATAAATCTTGTTTTTATCGATCAGTACGGCCTTAGTCTTGATGACACCTCGGTTCAGAGCATCGAGCTTGACGAATCAAGCATGGCAAAGGTAGAGAAGCGCGACGAACTGCTGTTTACAGACAGCCGAATCGGTAATTATGAACGGCAGGCACGTGCCGACGCGATGAAGATCCTTGCAGGTAACCCGGGTGCCGGCGGACTTGCAGCCGGAGGAATGGGCCTCGGAATGGGTCTCGCTGCAGCCGGTCAGTACGCGGGAGGCGGCTACGGAATGAACCCCGCAATGGGAATCGGCAACCCCGCAATGATGGGAATGGCCGCCGGTGCCGGAGCTGCCATGGGCCAGGCCGCAGCGCCGCCCCCGCCCCCGCTGCCGGCTGCTTTTTATATTGCAGTAAACGGAGCCCAGCAGGGTCCCTTTTCGGTTCAGCAGCTTTCCGCAATGGCTGCGCAGGGGCAGATTAACTCCGGCACACTTGTATGGAAACAGGGTATGGCTGCATGGACGGCAGCCTCAGCCGTGCAGGATTTAAGCGTTATTTTTCAAACCGGAGCATCGGACGTTCCTCCTCCGCCTCCGGTGGGATGATAATCTGCCTGACAGCACAGAATGAGCCTGCTTGCGAGAAGTTTGAAAATAAGGAGAAAACCAATGGCTGAACATGCTATAGGAATGACTGCGCCTGAGGCGGCGCTGATACTGACAGCAATCATATCTCTTGCCGATGATAATCCATCAGAAGAAGAAGCGATTGTCCTCCGTAAATACTACAAAGCTGAAACTGCCGGGACGCTTGAAGAAAAGATTGAAAAATCGGGGTTAAAATATCCGGAAGATATAATGGATTTTGAAAAGGAGGCCCTCGATGTTCTTTCCGGCGCAGATGCTGTTTTTGTTAAACGAACATTATCGGTCTGTCTGAAGATTGCAGAGTCGGACGGAACAGTAGATCAGACAGAATTCAATCTGCTCAATAAATATTGTGATCAGTTTGATTTGACTATCTATGAGCTAGAGCAGTTTTCACTGAAAAAGCTTCATGAAATAGATGAGACCCATGACTACACGGATCTGGATGATTTATCTGATTCCGAAATTCCGCTGAATATTGACTTGACCCATGGCGAAGCAGGCATCGCGCTTGCGACATGGCTTGCTTTTGCAGATGATAATCCCACAGATCAGGAAATGGCAGTCGTCCGTGAGTATTTTACAGAGAAAGACGTGGAAGGCCTGATTGGCAAACTGGAAAATGAGAATGCTGTTTTCCCGGACGCAGTTTCACGTCTCGGTGATTCCGTAAAAAACGCACTTATCAGGCTTTCACGCGATGAACAACTGAAAATGCTCGCAGTCGCATACCGTACAGCAAATGCCGACGGGATTATGGATCCGGAGGAACATCGGATTATTTCAGAATTCTGTGAATATTTTATGATTGGAGAAGGTGAACTCCGAAAATATTTCTGAGTTCCAGGGGAAATTTTAAAACTCAGTGAGTTTTAAAATTTCTACCGAACATGTAAACGGGGATTTTTTGCAGCTAATTACTCTATATAAAATTAGTTAATATCGCAAAAAATGCTCCAGAGCGCTCTTGCAGAAGCAACCGACTTTTGTAAGAGGCTCTACAGACAGGAGAGATACATTGGCTATTCGGGAAGGAAAATGGAAATGCGAGTTCTGCGGTGCGGAGAATCTCGGACGCGATATGAAATGCGGGTCCTGCGGCGCTGTCCGCGGTGAAAATGTAAAATTCTATCTGGATGATAACGCCGCCGAAGTGACGGATGAAACTCTGCTGAATATGGCGGAGGCCGGAGCAGACTGGCACTGTGATTACTGCGGCACCGACAACCGTGCCGATGCCGGCAGCTGCAAACAGTGCGGAGCCCCGAAAGACGGGATGAAATCAAGAGAAGAAAAACACCTCTCGAACGACGGAACACCCTTATCCGGGGGGAGCAGCGTTGAGTTCTCTGAAAACGCACCTGTAAAAAGCAGCAGGAAAAAAGCGCCTGCCGTAATAATTGCTGTAATTGCACTTGCTGTCATAATCGGCGTTGCTTCATTTTTAATCTTCGGAGGAAAAGAAGATGTTCTTGTTCTCGACAGGGGAGAATGGACCCGGACCGTAGGTGTTGAACGGCAGGAATGGGTGGAATACACCTCATGGGAGGATTCTGTCCCGTCCGGTGCAAGTGTACTCGATCGATGGGAAGAACAAAGGGGCACCGAAAAAATTCAAACCGGAACGGAACGGGTCAAAGTTGGAACAAAAGATAAGGGCAACGGCTTTTTTGAAGACATTTATGAGGACAGACCAGTGTACAGGGAACAAGCTGTCTACGATACCAAAGTCCGGTATGAAATAGTTGAATGGAAAGAATATCGTGAAGTTAAATCAGCAGGCGGTATTTCAGATGATCCGCAATGGCCGGATTCCGAGCTGAGGTACACCGACCGCGAGGGCCGGAAAAATGAAACTGCTGTACTTTTTTTTCACAGTACTGATCCAGAACAAGAGGGAAAGGTGTTTACATATGACAAACTCAGACCCGAAGATCTGGCATCATTTGAAAAGGGCTCGCAGTACCCTGCCGAGGTAATAGGCACAACGGTCAGGAAATTTTTGGACGAATAAAACCCTGTCCCCTTAGTTTTTACCCCGGGAGATATTAATTTTATGGCTCATATCGGGATCGGTCTTGATTTCGGAACATCAAATACAACAGCGGCTGTTTACGACGGCCGCAATATCAGCTATATCCGGCTCGACGACCTTACGGAAGAAGGCGTCATTATGCCGACAGCCCTGTACCTTGACCGCGAGTTTCACTCATCAACTGGAAGCGAAGCAATCCTGAAGTACCTGCAGGATAATACCAGCCGCAGGATCGTTCTTACCGACAAGGAGATCGGCTGTATAACTGTTCATATGGGTGAAATGGACAGAGATCATACAATCGAGAGGGACAGGACATATACCCAGGTTATAACCGGGAAGATAGACGCCGAACTTCCGGGCCGCCTGTTTAAATCAATGAAGAGCTACCTTGGAGACAAGGGAGATCCGCGGTTTGACGTATTCGGCAGGAAATTCCGGCTGGAGGCGATACTTACCATCATTCTCAGGCATATAGCTGAAAAAATTACTGATTTTACAAAGGAGAATGAATTCTCCCTTTGTATAGGCAGACCTGTGCTCTACAGCGGAACTGCTGCTGACTCGGAATCACTCGCGCTGAACAGAATGAAGCTGTCCGGGGCAAGGGCCGGTATGGAAAATTTTTCCTTTATGCTTGAGCCGGAGGCCGCCGCGCTCAGTTACCTGCACAGCCATAAAAGCGGCGGAAAAGAAAATATTCTTGTCTTTGATTTCGGCGGCGGTACGATGGATCTCTGTGTTCTCGAGAAGTCTGAACATAATATTAAATTCCTCGGCGCCGCAGGCATTCCGCGTGCGGGAGACAATATCGACAGGATGATTTTCCGGAATAAGGTCGCGCCGCTGCTCGGAGCAGGACTGTCATTCAGCCACAATTTTCACTATGCCGAGTTTGAAGACTACCTGCTGAACTGGCAAAGTACATATCTTCTAAACCAGGCTGTTTATATCGAGAAAATAAACACGCTTATAAAAGCAGGCGGAAGCGCAAAAGAAAAAGGGCTGAGACTTAAAAAGCTGGTTCGCTGTAACGGTTCGTTCCAGCTGCTTGAGCAGATAGAACAGGCAAAAATCGAATTGTCGGGAAAAGACTGCACCTCGATCGTCATGGAAGAAATTGATCTTGATGTTGATCTGACAAGAACGGATCTGGAAGATATCCTGTCACCCGTTTTTTCTGATATCGATCAGGTTGTCAGAGAAGTTCTTGAGATTGCAGAATTGAAAAAGGCTCAGCTCAACCGGATTGTCTGTACAGGAGGTTCGTCGCGCATTCCTGCAGTAAGAAAGTACATCGCCTCACTTTTAGGAAAGGAACCGGAAGAGTGGAATTCATTCCGCGGTATTGCCGCGGGTCTGGCAGTTGCGGCATACAGGGAATTTTCGACGGATGCGAAAAGCGGTATTGAAATAAATGAGAACTGACAAGACTAATATCCTTGTAACCGGCATGCCCCGCAGCGGCACAACCTTTGTCGGAAAGGCACTGACCTTCTCTCCCGAGGTCGCTTACCTTTGGGAGCCGTTCAACTCCAGGTTCAGGCGGGGGGTGAGGCAGCATTATCCGTATGTCGGGCGTTCCAGCAACCATGACAAGGTTTCATTCTATGCCCGTCTTATTGAAGATACTGCCGCATTCAGAAACCTGAAACCATGCTGCACAAAATATCTGTTCAAACCCGGACAGTTAAGGCTGCTGTCCGGTATAGATCGTGAGTGGGAACAGGTACGATCGGCAAACGCTGTTGAAGAGAAACCTTTCTCCGTCTTCAAAGACCCTATCGCTATCTTCCTTTCCGAAATAATGATCACCCGCTTTGATTTCAAAATTGTTTTCGTGGTCAGGCATCCCGCAGCCCTTTATGCAGCATGGGAACGCCTGGGCTGGCTCCACGATTTCAGGCCGTGGATTGAACAGCCCGATTTTGTGGCCGATCATTTTGGAGAGTTCGCGGGGATGATAGACAGCTGCCCCCGGGATATTCTCTCGTACACGGCGCTGCAGTGGCTGGTAAGCTACAGCTACATGGAAAAGATTAAACTGCAGTATCCCGAAAACGTTATGGTTGTCAGGCATGAAGATCTCTGCGTGAACGCGAAAAAAGGCTTTGCTGAAATATTCCGGTTCGCCGGCATCGGTTTCACCAATGAGATTGCCTCACGCCTTGCGGATATCACGGAAGGATCCGGGGTCAATCAGGTCTCACGTAATTTTTCTCAGCTTGAAAAACGCGATTCAGTAAAACTTTCCGTCAAATGGAAAGATCAGGTATCACGTGAACAGCTTGAACGGATTATGGAGATTACCGCCCTCCTTTCGGAACAGCTCTACCCGGAACCCCTCTTCAGGACAATCTGAATCTAAACACACTGGCAGTATCAGAGAGCCTGGCCGTACAAACGGACAATCATAGGGTAAAAGCAGGTCAGAAGCAGGGCAGGCGTAAAATGTCCGGTTTTTAGACAGTAAGCAACAAACCGGTAGACGGGATAGAAACGGGTAAAATTGGTCCTTTCAAATGCCCGGGAGACCGCCGGTCTGCAGGCAATGTCCGCCATCAGGGACTTTTGTTCCGCAAAGGAAACACCGCCGAGTGCCGCATTAAAGCAGGCTTGAACAGCAAAATAGCAAAGGTTTCCGTCAATCTGCCCCGAGAGGTCGAATGTATCTGCTGCACGGCTTTTTTCATTCAGATGGGCTGCAAGCAGCAGAATCCGTGAGAGATAGTTTTCCTTATACCGCGACGAAAGAGAATCCCTGTGAACACGGTAGTGGTATGGATGAAAACCTGAAAGAACGCAGAGGCGCTCCGCCTGCAGAAGCGCCGGATAGGTTACCGCGGCATCCTCGCCGAAGGTTATTTCAGGTTCAACTGCAAGCAGGTTCTGAAGCAGCAGATCACGTTTGAAAATCTTTGACCAGAGGGCCGGCGGAATTCTTCTGAAACCGGTACCTGGTGACGGAGCCGGGTCGAAGAGCATCGTCGGATAAATCTGCGATTGCAGTCCCTGTTTGTCGTAAACACCCCGTGAAACGTTAATCGAAAACCGCCGTTCTCTTCGCGGAAACGAAAGCAAAAAACCGCAGGCAGTGATGTCAGCCCCGGATTCTTCAGCGGCATCAATCAGAACCTGAAACATATCGGGATCGATCCAGTCGTCGCTGTCGACAAAACCGATATATTCCCCTGCTGCGGCTGTCGCACCTGCCTGCCTGGCAGCCGTAACCCCGCGGTGTTCCTGACGGATAACCCTGACACGCGGATCTGAGCGCCGGTATTCTTCGCAAAGCTCAGCGGCGTTTCCTGGATGATCACGCGGGGAGCCGTCATCGATCAAAATAAGCTCGAAATCTGTAAAAGTCTGCCGAAGGATGCTTTCGACGCATCGTGGAAAAAATTGTTCGGACTTGAAGACAGGAACCAGGATACTCAGACGCGGCGGCACTGGACTATCTCCCTGAATTCAGACGGCCGGAAATTCTTCTCCAAAGCCCTGACAGCCGCTTCCGCAGCATGAATGCGATAACCCCCGGCAAAACAACCGCTGAGGCTGCGATCATAAACGGGCTGCCGGTAAAAAATGCGGTACAGCTCAGAGCAATGCAGCCGATAGCTATAATAGCCGGAACCGCCTTTATTTTCAGTCCAATTTTTCTACCGAGGAAAAAACCCTTAATCGCCGCAGACAGCGCGAAGCCCGAACTTACTGCAGCGCTTGCCCCGTTCACTCCGAAACGCTGAACCATCGGGCCTATAAGCAGCAGGCAGAGCACCGCCCCTAGAACTGTCGACAGGATGACTATTTTGTTTTCGAAGATGTTCCCGTACATTGAAGCAAGAAACTGGTCAAACGAGCAGAACAGGACGCCTACCAGCGCCAGCGGGATGTAGAACATGGCGATCCGGTACGCTGCACCTATGAGCAGCGGAAAGAGGAACCAGACAACGGGAAGCATGATGACAAAAAGCCCAGCGAGCACATTAATAAAGGTATCCGCTGCCCCGGAAAAGTAACGCTGCCGGTCGTTCCTTTCCCCATCCAGCGCATAGGCCGCCTCCTGCCAGGAAAGCAGAAAGTTTCTTGCTATCAGGGTGAAAATTGCGGCAACACCCATAGCTGACGCGTACAGGCCGTTATCCGCCACAGAAAGGATCTTCGATATGGCGATCCTGCTGTACCGGTTAAGAATCCAATAGGCAGTTACGTTTATGCAGAAGGGCACTGCGTAGCTGAACATCCTCCGTGTAATACTGAAATCGAGCTTCTTCCGCCTGAAACGTCCCAGAAAGCGTACATCCCGCTCGAAAAAGGCGATCTGGACAAGGAACCCTCCGATTCCGGCAATGAACAGGGCATGTATTCCCATCCTGAAAACTACAAGAAAAAGGAGGGTAAGCAGCAGTGAGACAACCGCGTACAGCATGCCTGAAACGGCAAAATGTACAGCCTTCCCCCTGCTGCGCGCCACTGATCCGTAAAAATCGACAGCCTTGTTAAGCAGACCGAAGACAAGAACAAACGGAAAAAATGGAAACGAGATTAAACTGTTCAGCAGAAACATCACTCCGATGTAGAGAATAGTTGATCCGGCCAGAATCGGGACACTGCTGCAGAGGACTGACTCTTCATCAGCCGTCGTGCCCTTTGCAGCTACAAGGAAACGCAGCACAACCTGATGAATATCGATGAAAACTACCGATATTGTGAGGTAAATATATGTCAGCGCAAGATCATAAGAACCGTATTCACCCGGTGACAGAAAAGCGGTATGAAGAGGGAGAAGAAAAAAAAGTATCACGCTGGAGAGAATATTTCCGGCAAGGTAAAATGCCGATCTCTTCCCAATGCTGTGTATATCACTCATTCGGCGCCGGTTCCCAGATTTCTTTATAATAAATAAAAAAGAGTCCCGGTACAATAGAAAAGTGATCACCTTCATATACACACCGGCCGATAAATAGGGAACACGCGGAAAATATGGCTGAAACAGAACAGGAAATCGACCCCGCTCAAATACAGGGGCTAATAATTGATATATTTCTGGAAGTTAAGCGAATCTGTGAACTTCTGGGCCTTCGCTATTATCTCTGCTACGGGACACTCCTCGGAGCGGTAATGAAGCATGGTTTTATTTCCCCGGACAGCGACCTGGATATCATCCTTCCCCGGACGGATTACAGAGTCTTTGTTGACAGCTTTAACTCAGTCTGCGGCAGCCGGTTTCAGCTGCTTTCTCCTGAATATAACCCCGACTATTACTACTCCTTTGTGAAGGTTGTTGACCGAAGCACAGAAGTATCGGAACCCGGGCTGCCGCCAATTAAGGGTATGGGCGTATACATTGATATCTTTCCGCTGGACGGTATGCCCGGCGGCACCGTTCAATACAGGCTTCATTCCCTGCGGCTGCAGCTGCTTCATAACTTCCGTTATACAGCTCTTTTGCTGGCAGCAATCGGCAGCTTGCAGAATCCGGCATCCCGATTATTAGTCAGACTCAGCCGGACGCTTGCTGTTCGGTTTGACGCTGTCTCACAGTCTTTCTCTGAAAAAACCTCGCCCTTTGCTGTCTGTGATGTCGGCGGCCGGATACCCTCCGGGGTTTTCAAAGGCAGTGTTCCGGTAATTTTTGAGGGACTTACCCTGCCCGCCCCGGACGGACATCATGAATACCTTACAAAGCTCTATGGGGATTACACGGCTGCGGCCTTTATGGAAAGTCGTGCTTCATGCCATGATTTTACCGCACGATGGCGGCAGGAGGAATGTACGGATGATCAGTCTTGAACCATATGATGATTCAGTCCGCGACGAATGGGACTATTTTGTCCGAAACCGGGCCCTGAATTCAGGATTCATGCAAAGCCGCAATTTTATAGATTACCATCCTGAGGGCAGGTTTACCGACTGCTCCCTCATATTCCGGACCAGGAACAGCCGCATAACCGCGGTGATTCCGGCCTGTTCGGTAATTGACGAAGATCGCCGGACATTCTTTTCGCACCGGGGCTGCACCTATGGAGGTATTGCTGTCGAGAAAAGATATCACAGTACCGGAAGGCTCCAGGAAATTCTGGACAGCCTGAACGAATACCTGACAGCACAGGAGTTCCGCCGGGCTGTATTCAAATTGCCGGGAGGACTGTACACCGGTACCGGGAGCGAGCTCTCCGAATATATGTTCGGGCTGAACGGTTACTCGTCTTATGCCGAACTTAATTCCTATATCGATTTTTCCCGCTACAATCCCGATATACTCTCGAATTTTTCTACTGCCAAACGGACACACGTCAGAAACGGGAAAAAGGCCGGATGGGAATTTCGCCTGGCCACAGAAGACGCCGATGTTGCAGATTTTTACCGGCTTCTCACAGAAAATCTGAAAAAGTACCAAACCGTTCCGATACATTCACTTGCGGAACTCCTGAACTTTAAAAACTCCCGGCTCACAGATATTGTACGCTTCTACGGCGTATTCATCAAAGAAAGGATGCTTGCGGGTGGGATGGTCTACGATTACCCGGAAGCCGGCACAGTATACACAACATACCTTTCAGCCGATCCGGAGTACCTGAACCCGAGCCCGGCCACATTCCTTTATTATGGAATAATCGCCGATACAATGACCCGCGGCAGACGTTATCTGTCGTTCGGAATTTCGACCGAAGAACACGGGAGCCGGCTCAACCGGGGCCTTATTCACAGCAAGGAATCATTCGGCAGCCTGTATTCCATCCACAGGACTGTATATAAAAATCTATAGGAGGCCGCCATGAAAGGAAAATTGCTAACTTTTCTGGACAGGAAACTGTATGAATTCCTGGAAAAGCATGTAGATGTAATGCCGCTCAGGTTTACCAAAATGATCGCATTCTACTACTGTGATGCAAGAACCCGAAAGCTGTACTTTCGGAAACTGGGGATAACAATGGGAGAAAATACATACGCAAACCTCGGCCTGAAGGTGGTGCGCAATGACGGGGATTTCAGCGTCACAGTCGGCAGCAACGTTTCCATTGCTCCTAATGTGGTATTCGTCTGTGAATCTACCGCCAATAACGGCCGTGAGATAAATACTCTTCCCTATGTGCGCGATGTAATGACAGGCGGCGGAAATATAACCGTCGGGGATGAGGTCTGGATCGGAGCAAACGTTACGGTGCTGCAGGGTGTCACAATCGGAAAGTGCTCGATGATCGGCGCAGGCAGTGTAGTCATTCATGACGTCGAACCCTTTTCCCTTTACGTGGGTGTTCCCGCGCGCAAGATCCGTGACCTGCGAACAGGAGAACGTGTCACCACCGGGTAAATCAGCCTGCCTGAACTCAGCTGCTTTCTGAGATTAAACTGATAACGCGCCTGGCAAACGCTTCAGCACCGAACTCCATATCAAGCTCATCGAAGCCCTTTTCAGCCCGGTTCAGGACCGAAGGATCGTTCAGGCAGAACCTGATAACAGCTGTCTGCTGTTCAGTTTCCGGAGCGAACCAGCCGATTCCATGGGACTCAAGCAGCGCTGCAGTGGTCTCCACGTTGAAGTAATCAGTGGTAATCATAAATGGCCGGCGGGCATAAATTGCCTCGGCAACGGTATTCGCTCCGGCTTTTCCGGCTGCAATATCGCAGGCGTACAGGTACACATCCATCTCTGAAACAAAGCCGGGGCTGAACAGTACAAGCGAAGGATATTCACGTTTCAGTGCATCGCAGGTTAGGTCCAGGCTGGTGGTACGCCCGCCGACAAGGACAACCTGAACGGGGAGTTCCAACGCGGCAATCCCGCGGATGAGGCTTATCGAGCCGATCCCTTCACCGCCCAGGTTGAGCATTACGGTAAACCGGTCCTGCAGTCCCAGCCGTTCCCGCGCTTCCTGCTTTGTCAGCCTCGAACCTGAGAAAATCGGGCGGATCGGAAACGGGCAGACTGAGACAGTCTCAGCCGGCTGCCCCTTATCAATGATCATTGCAGCACTCGACTTTACAGGTGTAAGAAACCACCGGTATCTGGAACAGGCGTGAATAGACAGAACACTGAAGACATCTGAGTTGTAGTAAAAAAACGGTGTTTCAATTCCTGTTACGGCAATTATCCGAGATATGACGCGGGCCGCGATAAAATTGGTAGCGACGATGATATCCGGGCTGAACCCGGTATGCCAGCGGAGGAACCTTCGGCGGTAAAACCCGCCGATAAAATCGAGAAAGCGTTCTTCCCTCTTCCGCTTTTCTACACCTGCCGTGTACCTCCGTTCGAGTTTAGGCAGCCTGAGAAAGAACCGCCACGAGGTCCTGCAGAACCATTGCCACATACCTGCTTTAACAACATGGAAAAAATTCAGGGCTTCGGCATGGCATCCGAGTGCAGTAAACCCTTCGGCTATAGCCGAAGCCGGCACGGCGTGGCCCATCCCGGCTGTAATGTAAAAAACAGCCGTTCGTTTACCGGCAGAAAAATTCTCTGACTGATTCGCAGACATAGACAGCCTGGTCCCCGGTAATTTGTTCATTCATAGGCAGCGAGAGAAGCTCTTCCGCCCAGGTTTCACAGGTTAAAAGGCTGCCCGGCAGATAGCCCAGATGCTCGTATGCCTTCTGCCGGTGGCAGGGAACCGGATAGTGGATACCGGTCGATATTTTCTTTCCGGCGAGAAAATCTCGCAGGGCGTCTCGTTGGGGGGTGCGAATCGGAAACAGGTGAAAAACCGGCTTTGCGTTCCCGCTGATTACGGGAAGCGAGAGCCCGGGAAGCCCCGACAGCTGTTCGAAATAGACGGCGGCGATCTTTCTTCTTCTGTCGGTCCACTCCGCCAGATGCCGAAGTTTTACTGAAAGAACGGCAGCCTGCAGCCCGTCCATACGGTAGTTGAATCCGATCATTTCATGCCTGTATTTTTCGGTCGAACCGTGGTCCCTTAAAGCACGCATTTTTTCATACAAATCCGAATCGCCGGTTATTACCGCTCCGCCTTCTCCGCAGCAGCCCAGATTCTTGCTCGGATAGAAGCTGAAACATCCCGCAATGCCTGATGTGCCGATTTTTTTTCCGCGGAAAGAAGCGCCATGCGCCTGGGCGCAGTCCTCGACTACCTTCAGTCCGTAACGGGAGGCAATAGTCATCAGCGGGCCCATGTCGACAGGGGTTCCGTAAAGATGAACTGGAATCAGCGCCCTGGTGCGGGGAGTAACTGCAGCTTCGATCTGATCGGCATCGATTGAGTAGGCAGCATCACAGTCTACAAAAACCGGGGTTGCCCCGCAGAGACTTACCGATTCGGGTGTTGCAAAAAAGGTATTCGCAGGAACAATGACTTCGTCACCGGGGCCTATACCGAGTGCTGTCAGGGTGATGTGAAGGGCCGAGGTGCCTGAATTAACAGCAACGCAGAAGCGGCTGCCGCATTCCCGCGCGAATTCGGCTTCAAAGGCTGATACGAACGGTCCGCCGGAAAAAGCGGCGCTTCTGAAAACATCACCGACGGCTGCGCTGATCTCCTCTTCAATCTCGCTGTGCTGAGACTTCAGGTCAATGAAATCAACCTGCATAGCGCTGACCTGCTCCGCCTGCAAAGACCGGACTGCCGGCGCCTTTTGACAGCGAGAGATTTGCCTCTTCCAGTATCCGTACAACTTCGAGTCCTTCCTCAGCAGTATTTACGGCAGGAGGTATATTGATGCTGATGCATTCAACAAAATACTCCAGCTCGGAGTGCAGAGCCTCTTTATTTACAACTTTGGGCGAGTAAATATCTCCGCTTCTGTAGGAAATCAGCAGCTGATGGATCTCTTCATCGGCGGTTGTCTGAATCCCTTTGTCATATACCTTTACCGGTTCCTCCGGATTCAGGTCGTTCCATACGAGCATCCGCTTCGTTCCGGCTATCATCACATGGCGGATCTTCACCGGGCTAAGCCAGCTCATATTGAAATGCGCGATTAGGCTGTCAAATTTTAGAGTCAGGTAGGCGACGCTTTCCATTCCGCTGCTTATGCAGTCAAATCCTTCCGCCCGAACACAAAGGGGCTTTTTCTGTACAAGGTGATTCAGAATAGAAAGGTCATGGGGCGCCAGATCATAGATTACATTTACATCATGCTGAAACAGGCCCAGATTTACCCGGTAGGAATCGAAGTAGATTATCTCACCAAGCTCACCCGAATCCACAAGCTCTTTAATCTTCTGTACCGCGCCGGTAAAGAGGAAGGTATGATCAACCATTATGAAGCGGTCCTGTTTTCGTGCCTCCCGTATCAGTTCCTCCGCCTGCCGGACAGAAACCGTCATTGGTTTTTCGACAAAAACATGCTTTCCGGCTTTCAGCGCCTTCATGGCGAGTTCATAATGGGTTGAAACTGGCGTTACTACAGCTATGATGTCAATATCTTTTCTGCGGAAAGCCGCGCCAACGTCCGATGAGGTTTCGATGCCGATCTGATCCGCACGGGCATTTAACAGCGCTTTATCCGAGGTATCATAGATTACGATATTTTTAAGACCGAGAATATTGACGAGATTTCGGGTAATATTCTTTCCCCAGTAGCCGTATCCGATTATTGCGGCACGCATTCCTAACCACCTCCAGAGAATCACAATCACCGGCAACGGGCGTAGAAGAAACCCGTATAGCGAGCCGCTCAAACCAGAATTAGATTATATGAAAAAAATATTCACCGCGCAATATTATTAAATCATTTTAAATTCCATTAATTAACCAAAAAATTGCGTCCGACAAGGCGCCGCCATGACGTGTCAAACCGGTAAAATTGTATTTGAATTCCGCCGCATAGCATTTATAATATCCCGCATGCAGGACAGTCGAACCGGTCATGTGTATGCCCAATTCAGTATTGCCTATCCTCCCATAATGGATGGTGTAGCCGCGGTAGTTCAGAATTATGCCCGCCGGCTCAACTGCCCGCAAAGTGCCTGCATAACCATTGCGCCAAAGGCCGGCAGCTGGCAGAAAATAGACGCAGTCGAAGGAATTCCGTATGTGCTGCGATGTCCATCAATCACTCGGCTAAGGGCTAAACCGTATGTCATACCGGTATTAACGCCTCTCTTTCTTTTCAGGCTGAAGAATGTCCGTTTCGATCTTGTCCACATCCACTATCCGGTTCTGATGGGCAGTACAGCTGTCCGCATAGCCAGAAAACGGGGAATCCCCGTTGTTATTACCTTCCACACCCGCTACAGGGAACAGATAGAACGGTCTGTCAGACCGCGGTTTCTGTCGAACTGGCTCTCTTGGTATGTAACCCGTTTCTATGATAAAGCTGATGAGGTCTGGGTTCCCACCCTAGGCGCGGAGCGGATACTCCGATCATACGGCTACCGGAAAGATAATATTAGGGTAATGGGACTCGGGACAGAGTTCACGGTACCAGGCGCAGAAGAATACAAATTGTACCGATCGGAGGGTCTTCGGGAACTTTTCCAGGAACCGGACTGTGACTTGCAGCGAAATAAAAAGCCCCCCGTACTTATCTATGTCGGCAACCTGATAGAAACCAAAAACCTGGGTATAATACTCGGCAGCCTCAGGGTACTCTTTGAAGCTGGAGAAGATTTCCGTATGGTTTTCGTCGGCGACGGCTATTACCGGCCCGTTATGGAGCGGTTCGCTGAGGACAGCGGTTTTGCTGATAAAGTCATTTTCACGGGTTCGGTAAGCGACCGTGAACGGATCAAGACTCTGCTTGCAGTTTCGGATCTCTTTCTGTTTCCGTCTGTAGCCGACACCGCCGGGATCGTACGTATCGAAGCAGCGGCGTTCTCAGTTCCGCTGGTAGTCGTAAATGAAGAGTGTTCAGCTTCCGGGATAGTCGACGGGGTAAACGGTTTTCTGTCTGAAAATTCTATCTCCGACTACACACAGACAATCCTCCGGGCTCTCTCTGATCCGGAAAAATTGAAAGCGGCAGGTATAGAAGCGCAGCGGACGCTTTACCGCGGCTGGGACGCTCTGATCTCAGAAGTTCGGGATCGCTATGAAGAGATCATCGCGGAGTATTCCCGGGAATCCTGCGGAAAAAAACGCTGAGTTTAGAAGAAAGCATTATTGCCGCCGGGATAAGAAACAATGTCGCCAGCATAGTATTCAGAAAAGCCATCGACAGCAGCAGGCCGAAATACCTGACCGGGATATAGCTTGCCAATGTAAGAACCAGGAGCCCTGCAATCAGTGCAAGCGATGTCAGAATGATTGGTCTTCCCGATTCCAGCAGGGTCTCAGAAATTACCCATGAAGCCGGTTTACCCGCCCCGGCGGCAGAAATCGCCCGGTATCTGAACAGAAAATGGATCGCATCGTCTATACCCACACCGATTGTAATACTCGAAAATCCGAGAGTAACCAGGTCAAGCGGTATTTTTGTCAAATACATGAAGATGTAGTTGCCCATTACACCGGCAAGAATCGGCAGAACTGCAAATATCCCGTAGACAGGTGATCGGAAAGCTGCAATAGCCGCCGCGAGTACAAGCAGAAGAGACAGCAATGCCGAAACTGCCTGGTCCCGGGTGATTATTTCATTCAGGAGAAGGGTTTCAACACCCGTTCCCCAGATCCGGTATCCGGCGCCTTCAGGAAGCAGCGGGATGTTCCGTTCAAGGGTATCCATAACCCGCGCCGCACTCTCCGTTGTCTGAAACTCCTGCCGTTCGGCATCGTAGTAGCGCATTACCAGTGTGAGAGACCGGCCGTCCGGCGCCATAATCTGGCGCAGCTGGCCGGCAAGAGGGCTTTCCTGCAGAAGAGAAATGTACCGCGACAGAAGATTCAGCAGGCCGGAGTTCCCGGGTATTCCTCCTGTGCCGGTGTATACCCTGTTAATGAAGCTGATATAGGAAGTATATGAAAAAATGTGGAAGATGTCCGGACAATCCTTCTGTACTGTTTCCTCGTAATCTCTAATCTGCCTTAAGACCTCCGGCCTTGAAAAATATCCCGGTTCGTTACCGGGCGCGCTGATTGTAACCCTGAAAGGGTCGAGCCCGCCCATAGTCCTGGCTATTTCCATAGAGTCCCGAACAAACGGATCTTTTTGGGGGAAATAGGCCATGTAGTTCGATTCAAGCGAAACACTGTCCCGGACCAGCAGAAACCCTCCTGTGACGGCAAGGAAGAGCAGCAGAACAACGGGCCAGCCCTTTACGGCCGCGTAACCCGTCCGGGCAACCGCACGGTTCAGCAGTCCCGAACCGGCTGGCGGCATTCCCTTCCTTCCGGGAGGAGGAAGAAGCGATATGACCGCCGGCAGGTATGTCAGCGACAGAACCGCGCAGAACAGTACCCCTATTGAAACAGAAACCCCGAATTCCCTGAATGCCCTGGTTTGTGCAGACAGAAGCGACAGAAACCCGATTACCGTAGTGACACATGCGAGCAGAATCGTTCCCCGCAGATTCCGCGCACTGCTTGCCGCAGGGTTTACCTCGCCAGCCGCCGCAGACCGGTAGTACCCGGAAAGCATGTGGATGGTGTAGGAGCTTCCCAGGGTGAGGATCATAGGGGGAGTAATAATGTTTACTATGGTAAGGGTAAATTTCAAAAGCGCCATCATCCCGAGGGTCCAGACCAGCGCAATCAGCGAAACCGAGAACGGAAGAATCATCGCTCTTTTCGAGCGGAATGCTAAAAAGTAAACAATGAGCATTCCGGCTAAACATAGGCCGAGAAGCGAGAAAAGGTCTTTCTTCAGGTAATGAAGTACTCGTTCCGAAATTGGTGCTGTACCGTTTATATATACGGCGGCCTTGTCCATAACCGGTTTCAGGATTTCCCGGTACTCTTCAAGTTTTTCGCTTGTACTGCCCCGGGGTTTAATCTGGTAGTAAACCATGATGGCTGTGCCGTCATGTGAAACAAGGTAGTTCCGGACGACATCGTCGTTCAGAAGCCTTTCCCGGAAAATCCCGGCTTCAGTGCTGCTCCACGAATAATCATCGGCTTTCGGCGATATTGGAACAGGAACAAGTCTTCCCCCCTGCTTAACCAGGGTCGGCATATCAAACGGTGACAGGCAGTTCCCGAACTCATCAAGGCTTTCCAGAGCTTGCATGGCCTGTGAAACAGCGGTCAGAAGCTCCGGGTTGAACAGGTCGTCCGATTTGATAACAAAAAAATAGCTGCTCGTATACGGCGAAGAAGGTTTTTCTACTGAACCGCCGTCTTTTTGCACCTGCACAGCCGCAGAAAGCCGCGATGCCGCCTTATCCACTGTGGGTACAGTCTGTTTTGTTACAACCCGCTCAGCGGGAAGGTGCTGCCTGGGAAAAAGGGAAAGATAATCCGTATCGAATCGAAGATTGGTGAGCTGAAACCCGAAAAAAAGCGTCAGGACAAAAACGAGGCCAAGGGTAATCACTGTTCGTATTCGGCGGTGTCTGCACAAGGTCTATGCTCTTCCGGGAAAAGAATGACTTCGCGCCCGGAGGGGGGGGCGCTGCCTCGGCTTAAACTCAGCCGGGCTGATTTTCCGGCAACGCCGACAAGTTTACTATAAATCAAACCTGTTTCGGCTGTCAAATTCATATTTGAACATCACTCAATGGACGGCTACGGATTGATTTTCTTTCATTCCCCTTATCGTCTTCCTGAATTGAACGGAAAAAAGAATCACTGTAAAAGTAACCGCAATAAAATCCGCGACCGGCTCCGCTGCATAAACTGCCACGGCTTTATCTGAGGAGAAAAGGTTCGGCATAATATAAATCAGGGGAAGGAGTAATACGAATTTGCGTACTATTGCGATTATAACTGATTCTTTCGCGCTTCCGATTGCGATCAGGGTCATCTGGCTGGCCATCTGGATTCCGAACAGCAGGCTCACCGTAAAAAATATTCTGATTACTCTTTCAGCAAAAACTGTCAGGGCCTCATCTGAGGTAAAAATGCCTATAGGCAGCTGCGGAAACAGCTGTATAAGAGCCCACAGCAGCGTCGAATAACATAAACTGATCGTGAGCAGAAGCCGGAATGCTTTTCTCACCCGCTCACTGCTGCCTGCGCCGTAATTGAAGCCGATAATCGGCTGAGCGCCCTGCCCCAGCCCCTGCATCGGCATCATCGTAAACTGCATGACACTCGACAGAATTGTCATAGCACCGACGGCAATGTCTCCCCCGTATTTCAGCAGCGATGAGTTGAAGCTTACAGTAATTATACTCTCGCTGCCGATCATTATAAACGGAGCCGCGCCCAGAGCAATAAAGGGCAGTATTATTTTTGATTTGAGTTTAAGATTCTTACTTCTGAGTTTGAGATTTGTTTTTTTCCCGACCAGAAACAGGATTACCCAGACACATGAAATACCCTGGGAGATAACAGTGGCAAGAGCCGCACCCTGAACACCCATATTGAAACCGAAAATGAAAATAGGGTCCAGAATAATATTGACGACAGCCCCTATAAGAACGGTGAACATACTGGTTTTGGCAAAGCCCTGTGCAGTAATGAAAGCATTCATCCCGAGTGTCAGCTGAACGAAGAGAGTCCCGACAGCGTAGATATTCATATAACCGGTCGCATAGCCTATGGTATTTTCACTTGCACCGAAAGCAAGAAGAAAATCTCGGTTCCAGATCAGCAGCACAGCTGTCAGAATGAGCGACAGAATCACCTGAAAAGTAAATGCATTACCGATAATCTTTTCAGCTCCGTCCTTATCCTCCCTGCCGAGGCTTATTGATGCCCGCGGAGCCGCCCCGGCGGATACAAACGCTGAAAACGCCATAATGATCATGATTACAGGCAGGCAGACGCCCACGCCCGTCAACGCGAGTGTTCCGGTTCCGGGTATATGACCGATGTAGATACGGTCGACCATATTGTAAAGCATGTTTATCAGCTGTGCAGCAATAGTCGGAACTGCCAGTTTGAATAAGAGCCTTCCGACCGGCTCTGTTCCCAATATATTTTTCTGTATAACCTGTTGTTTATTCACTCGTTTCCAGTCCTTTGCCGGCATTCCGCCAAATTCGCAGATTCATTTCTGCGTACAGTTCCCGCTCCCCGGCGGAGAAATCAGAGAACAGCTCACTGACGAACCCGTCCATTGCTGCCGACAGTTCAGTTATGATTCTGTCGGCACCCGGTCTCAGATTCAGATGGATCCTGCGCCTGTCCCCGCTGTCCTGCAATCGGCTTAGAAGATCCTTCCGAATCAGGGATTCAACCGCTTTTGATACATTCGCCTTCGGCAAATGCCTGAATTCGACAATATCGGTCGCGGTGTCTTTCGACGGATTATTATGCAGATACAGCAGAACATTGGCTTCGTATTGTGTCAGACCGTATTTATCATAAACCGGGGCACTGAACTTATCGAGCAGACGAAGAATTGTCTGCGTTGCCTGCAGAATCTCATTGGGGCTCAGCATATATTCTATCCTTTTATTGTTTCTTTATAAACAGTTTCTACAGGAACTAATTTATATAAACAGAATACGATCGTCAAGTATTGGGCAGATCAGAGTATTATTGCTTCTCCAATATTCCGGAAGCAAATGCTTTTATCGTCTTTATGGTATCTTCACTTACATAAGGCAATGTGTAGCTTGATGAGGAAGGATAATCTTCAAATATTGAACAGTAAAGTAAAAGAGCTGCAAGAAAAGAACCTAATTGCGTCGGATGGATTTCATCGGCCTTTATTATACTGATATCCGGATACTCTTTTTGAAACTGGTAAAAAGCCTGTGAAACAGGTGCTACAATAACACTGTTCTCCGCTGCAATTCGCCTGTACAGCCCCATCCTCCCAATGTTTTCGCAGCCCGGTACCGCCCCTGGCATGAGTTTGAATGGTTATAACGCGTTTCGGGTTATTGTTCTCTCCGATAGCGGATATCATATCTTTAAGCCCGTTATAATATGTAAGGCTGTCGCCGATCATCAAAATCCGAGTTTCGGCATTTCCGGTGCTTAGAGTAATTAATGCAAATATAATTATAGAACAGCATCTGATAAGAAGAGTACGACCGACCATAAAACACCTCCATAAACGAAACTGCTAAAACCGGCCGAATCTAATAGATACAAACTTTTTAATACTGACATACTATCCAGCTATCCGTAAATTCTAAGCCTTCTCCTGAAAGGATGTCAAGCGAATTGATCAGCTCATATTCTGCATGATGCGGACATTTAATTTCACGAGAGCTTCATTTCTCCCGTGACTTGCGGATTTTATACAGCTGGTAGGAATTCACGGAATTGTGCCAGATACTGTAAAACCCTCCGGCAAGTGCTGTTACCGGAGTCAGAAAGGTATAGCCCATCCATATTGCAAACACCGTATTTTTCTGTCCCAGGGCCTGACCCGCAGTCGTCTTCTCCCCATATCGTATTCCAACCTTCCAGCCAAGCCAAAACTGCAGCAGGCAGGACAGCAGCGTCACTGCACCGATTCCGGCTTCATAGATAAAAGCAACCCGGCTGTGCATCAATTCTCGTACCGTCATGGCAATCGCTACGGTTAAAGCGACAGCCCACAGGTAAAATGCAAGGTCCTTCAAAGCAATCAGTCTTTTGTGTACTTTCGGAAAGCGTATTCGGACAAACCAGGCTGTAAAAAATGGAAGAATCAGCAGGGGAAATACCTTTTTCAGGATGATCCAGAATGAAGACAGAAAGGACATTCCTTCGACCGGATGAACCACTGGAAGCATAAGCGGCACCATCAAAGCAGTTACCAGGTTGCATATAATCGTGTAAGTCGTCAGTGAAGAAATATTACCGCCAAGCTTGTCAGTAACTACGACAGCAGCTGTTGCGGTCGGGCAGATCATACAAATCATAGCCCCTTCGACAACAACCCTTCCCTGCATATCAGGAAAAAGCATCAGCAGCCCGCCCAGTATAAGAAAAATACCGACCTGAATTAAAACCAGCCAGCCGTGCCACGGACATAGTCGCAAGTCTCCGGGATCAACTTTACAAAAGGAAAGAAATAACATGGTGAAAATCAGCAAAGGCTGAATAACGGCGACTGTCTTTACAGTAAATACATGAACAGCAACAGGCAGGTTGAGCTGAGAGTACACCAGGTACGCGAGAATACCGGAAAGCATAGAAATCGGCAGCGTCCAGTTTTTCAATAAAAGGATAAATTTCTTCATCAGCACAATCCTGTCAGTTAAACATTCAGACAATAATAGCTTTAAATGTCTGTATTGTGCTATACCTCACATCATCAGTTAAAAAAGGCAGTCAGGAACTGCCCTTTAACCCCAGAATATCCAGGCGTGAACGAAGTCTCCTCTCGGAAATATTTAAAAGCCGGGCGGCTTCACTCTGATTTCCTGCCGCCTGTTCTAAACCCGCCTGAATCAGGCTGATCTCAAAAGCCCTGAGCTGTGAATTGTAGTCTTTCGGGATTAGCTCTCCGCCGGTTCCGTCATTATCCGGTAACTGATCTTCAAATTCCGGAAGATCAGCAGCAGTAACGAGACGGCCCCGGCTAAGTATTACCGCCCTTTCTATAATATTTTCCAATTCACGTATATTCCCCGGAAACCGGTGCGCCATAAGTTTATCCAGCCCTTCCCTGCTGATTCCCTCAACCGATTTGCGGTTCTTTTTGTTATACATTTCGATAAAATGTTCTGCAAGAAGCGGTATCTCTGACTTTCTATGCCTCAATGCAGGCAGTTCAATTTTAATGACATTCAATCGCCAGAAGAGATCCTCCCGGAAGGTTCCTTCGCTTATCATATGCTCAAGATTCCGGCTGGTAGCAGCTATAATTCGAATATTAAGATCCTTTTCAAGGTTTTCTCCGACCTTCTGGAGCTTCCCGAACTGGATTATGCGCAGCAGCTTTACCTGAATCTTTACCGGGATATCACCCACCTCGTCAATAAAGAGGGTTCCGCCGTCGGCTTCCTCAAACCGGCCGGGGCGGTCCTTTTCGGCACCGGTAAACGCACCTTTAACATGACCGAAAAGCTCACTCTCCATTAAGGTTTCCGGAAGAGCTGCAATATTGACTGAAATAAACGGTTTATCTTTCCGCAAACTGGTTTTATGAATCAGCCTTGCAATCAGTTCCTTACCAGTACCGCTCTCACCTGTTATAAGTACCGTAGCATCGGTTTCAGAACTGCGGGCTACCACATTGAGAACATTCTGCATTGGACGGCTGTTATAGACTAAAGGCAAATCGGGAAAGGACGCCTCTATCTCCCTGTCTACACGGATATTTTCATGAATTAGGCTTTGCTGCTCGAAAATGCGCAGAAATATGTGCTCGATATCGTCCAATTTCACCGGCTTGATCAGGTAATCGTCCCCGCCGCTTTTCAGTATTTCCACTGCTTCCCGCGCACTCTCAAACGCCGTCATAACGACTACATTTATTAGAGGATTTCGGCTCTTGATTTCCCGCAGCACTTCCAGGCCGTCCCGATCGGGAAGCCGGTAATCCGTCAGAACAAGATCAACAGAATCTTCAGCCAGTCTGTCCAGTCCCTCTTTTGCCGTTTCTGCTGTAATCAGTTCTATTCCGGGAAAAGTAATTTTATCAGAAAATGTTTTGAGCAGTTCCAGTTGGGTAAAATCATCATCAATGGCAAGTACCTTGAGTTTATCATCCATAATTCGATTATCGGTGTTTGGATGTATGAAGTTGATTTGGCAGTTAAAATCGAACAAATACGCAGCCTCTCTGCCGCCGAAAAACCTCGCCCTGATTGTCGAAACTTCATTAAATATTCGACCAAATAGTCGAACATTTTTCTTATGAATTCTTTTAAAGCGGCAAAGCATAACTTTTTAACAATCATAACTCCTTACTGGATATGCATTTAGTAAACTTACCCTGAAACCTGCGACCATGGCACACTAATTGCATTATATTATTATCCTGACAATTAGGAGGGATTTTATGAACCAGGAAAACAGATCGATAATCAGCCGAACCTTAATGGAACTCATAGTTGATAATTACCGAGAAATTGAGCAGAAATACCCCGGATATACAATGAAAAAAGAAGCCGCCACACTGATTACGTATTGTCACACCAGGGGCTGGCCGGACCTGCTTAAGAGGGCAATGAGCATCTTTGGAATGGATGTCCTCGACATAGTTCCGGATCGTCTTTTTATCCAGATAAACAATAAAGACATAAAAACAATGGCGGCTGCTGTTCATAATATGGAATAGGGGCAGAAGTGCCGCTGTCTTCTAACCCTGATTTCCGATTCCTCCTGTTTCAGCCTTGCACGCTTTGATTTTTTTCCTTACTATCAGTTTTTAAATACAGCCGTTATTTACAGTTTAAGGATTAAATACTAATGAAAACCTACACAGCCTCGCATATGGTTAAAATGGAAGACTTGAATCATCACAGTAATCTTTATGCCGGAAGGGCAATAGAATGGATGGTAGAGGCATCCTTCATCGCAGTCTCGCTTGAATATGGAAACGGACATGGCCTGTTATACAAAAACACCCATCAGTTCAGCTTTGAAAAATCAGTCGAGCCCGGAGAGATTATCAGCTATAGAAGTATATTGGTGCGCACCGGAAAGAAAAGCCTGACGCTCCGGGTCGGTTTGATTTCAGAAAAAACCGGGGAGCTAAAGGCCGAGGGATATACCACCTTTGTTACTGTAAAACCGCAAACAAACGAGTCGGTTGCACACGGGCTCTCATTGGATCAAACAGACGATCCGGATGAACTGGCCTGGAGAGCAAAGGCGGATTCCTTTTTTAGGTAGACCCGCAGTTTTTACCCCATCAGCTGCTCCGGCAACGGCTTAGTGATTCTGCAGTTAAATGAATTCTTATGCCGGACTGTTGTAATTCAGCAGAATAAAGCTCTGTCCGGATTCGGTTTTCTTCAGTATTCGCTTACAAGGCTGAATTGTCCGCCTTCCCCAGTCAGGCTGCCGGCCCAGGGATTCGGATAGTCCCTATAGTGGGTGAATGAGTAACTGACTGTATCGTTGAAAATCCCCTCAAGGGTCAGAGTTCCGGTACTGTTCCAGGAGCCTGAGTACGAACTGCCGGAGGAGCTGCTGGTGACTGTAACAGCACCCGTAATCGAAGCCGTCCCGCTCAGTGCCGGATTTTCATTCAGCGACTGATAATCAGTGAAGACCGCCCTCATGTTAGTATACTCGTATTTATACTTGTTATAGTCCAGCATAGTCTTGGTGAAGGTTCCATTTACGGTCACTGTTCCTCCAACCGCCCCGTCTACAATCTTGTTCGAACACGTCTGACTCGAGAGCCAGGGCACTGCCCTGAAAAAATCATCTACGATAGACTGAGCCACCCGGGCCGCATCGGAAGAATAGATAACCGCCGGACCGTTGATCCCCTCCCGGATAGTAAACGCATAATCCTCTTTCCCGTACACATAGTCCCGGTGCAGGTAAACTGTAAAATAAATCTCTCCGCCGGATGATGCTGTGAAAGTTGCGACGTCGTGAGCGGATGTCCCCATATCAAAATCGAAATCTTCAATATGCAGATGGATAGGCACTTCATCAAAAGACGCGAGCTCGGCTGTATAGACCTGTCCCTCATCGAAGGCTGCTTTGTACAAACAGTAATAATAAGGATAATCCTCTTCGCACGTGTCGTCGATGTAGCCCTGAAATACCGCATTAAGAACAAGCTTCGGGACAAGATCACAGGTCCACAGAAGGCAGCCGGCTGAACATGTCAGAATAATCAATAAGAGACTCCTGAATCTTGAAAGATTATTTTGAATTTTCATATTTCTACTCCTTCCGCCCCGGAAACAGTATTAAAAAGCGCGCAGGATTATCGGGGGATAAATGAATCAGTAATATCTGCTGAACCAAAAACCTTGCGGTTTCACGTTCAGCTGTTTTATCATTGGTTTCCTCTGAATAAGCGCTCCATTTACAAAACTCATTAAATTATAAAGGCTTCCAAAATAAAAAACATCCGTAAAAACATGGTTATTTTTCATCGAAATTGAACCTGAACGAGCACATTTTCCCGAAAGAAATAACCTAATAGCGATGAAATTGTTCGCTATGCATGCAACTCTGAACATCCGTACAGAGAGGGTGATTTCACTCTGCCCGGCATTACTCCAAAATTAGCACTTGCTATCTATATTCGATAGGGCTACAATTGCAGTGGAATAAAAATGAATATGAACATGAGTACTGTTATTTCCATAGCAGTTATTGTTTCAAGCCTGATGACACTATATATATTTTTTCTGTGGCTCGGATACCGTGAAGACAACCGTGCTGTCGGGTATTTCCTCTCCGGTTTTATAATTGTCAATATCGCCTACATAATTCTGAATTTTTCGGGTAAATGGCCGTTTTTCCTGACCGGCGTATTTGCAAATACGATATTCATCGGCGGGTATGCCATAATGTTTATTGCTTTTGCGTTCTTTTTAAAAGGAAATATTGTTTTAAGAGAAATCGCAATCCTGATTATAATTACAGCGGGCGTACTGGTTGAACAGATCATCTTCAGCTATATATACCCGTCTATCAGGATAAGGCTTATTCTGCTGTCAGGAGCAACCTCTTTTATTCAGCTTTTTATCGCATTTCTGATCTTCAAATACCGGAAGAGTCTTGGAACAGTCCATTTTTTTCTTATTCCGGTCATTCTTATAAGGGTCCTGAGTTCTTTATCCAGTGCTGTTCTGGCAATATTTGCGGACCCCGGCAAAACTATAGCCAGCCTGTCATGGTACCATGTAATAACTACAGTATTGGGAACTTACCTTTTAACATTCTGGCCTTTCGGCTTCGCCATGATGATTCTCAATCGAAAAAAAGCCGTTGCTGAAGAGCGCACCAGGGAAGCAGGGCTTCTGCTTCGAGAGCTGCATCACAGGATGAACAACAACATGAGCATGATCATTTCACTGATCGACTGGCAGATTTTAAGATCCGATGAACATCAGTCCGGTACGGCTGATGTAATTAAGGCCCAGCTCTCCGCCGCAAAAGCCAGGATTCACTCCCAGGCGCTGGTCTACCAGAGGCTTTTAACAGAGGGAAACCTCACCAGGATTATGCTGAATGACTTCATTTCCAGCCTGTCTGAAAAAATTGAATCAGAATTCATGCAGGACGACCGGAATGTCCGGATTAACCTTACCCTGACCCCAATCCTGGTAAGTATCGAAACAGCAGGCTATGCCGGACTCATCCTGAATGAGCTTCTGGCCAACAGTTTCACGCACGCGTTCCCGGACAACAAAACCGGTGAGATAAACATTACCCTTGAAACAAAGCCGGATAATAATATATTTTTAACATATAGTGATAACGGACCCGGGGCCGAGAAAATCAAGCCGGGTGAATTTCAGGGGATGGGAACGGAACTGGTACAAATTCTGGGAGAACAACAACTGCGCGGGCAAATGACCATGGATTATAAAAACGGATTTTTCTTTTCCCTGATTTTTAAAAATGAGCTGCCGAAAACAAGGATTTGAAGTGGGACAAAAAAAGCTGTTGATTGTCGAAGATGAGATTATTATTGCCATGAATCTGCGAAGACAGCTGGAAAAAAATGGCTTTGAGGTCTGCGGGATCGCCGGCGGAGAAAAAGAAGCTGTCGATTCCGTTCAGCTGCATCGCCCGGACACGGTCCTGATGGATATAAACCTGCGCAACAATGAATCAGGAATAAACGCCGCCAACGAAATCCGCAAACAGGAACACATCCCGAATATCATCTACATTACAGGCTACGGTGACGAGGAACTGATCCGTTCCGCCTGGAATACCGGACCGTTGGCAGTTCTCAAGAAACCTGTCATTATGGAAGATATTATCAGGCTGCTGGCATAGTGAACACTATTTAAGCACTTTAAAAAACAATACAATAAAAGCCAAAGCTTTCACTGCCGCTAAATTAATATTGCAAAACCATTGGTTAGGGATTAATATCAAAAAAACACTGATAAATAAAGGGAAATGCATTCGATGAAAAAATTGCTGGATGCTCTTCGTTTTTGTTTCCTGATAGTTTTAATATTTTCTATAATCCTTTCATGTGCCGTTCCGGTTGGACCGGGATGGGAAGATCCGGATGCGCCGGAATTATCCATAACAAGTGAATCAGCCAGAACGTCACTGGATCTCTCCTGGACCGAATATTCCGGAGCCGTAGGATACAATTTGTATGTGTCCGACAATCCGGAAGGGGCTTTCACACTACTTCAGGAGAATCTCTCCGGAACATCATTCCCGGTCACACCGGAGATGCTGTCTCCAAAAATGTTTTCTTTTTTCAGGGTTACTGCGGTGCTTTCTTCCGGAGAAACCGAAAAATCCCGGCCCGTAGAAGGACGTTTTATAACCGGAGATCTAAGCGTCAGCAGCTTTCAGGCCGATTCATCCAATCCGGATCAATCTGTTTTAACACTGGAATGGGAAGGTATACCGACGGTAACAGGCTACCAGATCCTTTACTCTTATCATCCGGAAGGAGTTTATTACAGACTTCCGGCTGCAGGATTGCAGGATATAACCTACGACACACAATCTATTCTTTTTCCAGGCCAGGTTGACGGTAAATACAGGGTCAGCTTTCTGCGAAGCAGAGCTTCTGATGCCTATTTCAAGGTAAGAGCGGTTTTCTACAACTCAGCGGATCAAAAATATTATTACAGCTACGAGAGTCCAGCTTTGCTTGATAAGGGGAGCAGATGAAAAAGAGAATAACTGTCACATCCCTATTAATAATGTTCCTGATAACCATGAGCGCTTGCAGCGGTCTGTTCCAGCTCAGCGGCATGCAGGCGGAGGTCGAAATACTGGAAGCTGAGCTTGATGAAGGTTATGGAGTTATTACACTTCATGCACGGGCGCATAATATAGGGACAAAAACTATACCAACGCTGAAGGTCACGTACACAGCTTAC
Organism: Spirochaetales bacterium; assembly: GCA_003245835.1. GTDB lineage: Bacteria > Spirochaetota > Spirochaetia > UBA9216 > UBA9216 > Thalassospirochaeta. The sequence goes on from QKCC01000065.1 coordinate 38,880, forward strand.
ATATGGGATACCGCAGTTGGGGAGTATGTAACTCTGGACTTCTGGAATACTTTTACACAGCTTGAGCCCGATACCTGGCAGGTAGCGCTTGCGCTCGATACTTATTACCTGCATATCGACGTTACCAATCCCGACGCCGGTCTGAGTTATGTTGTGATAAAAAATTTGGAGTACCAATCCTGATGAAACAAGTATCCATGAATGACTATTTCAGGAAAAGAGGAAAGTTCTTAACATTACTTATTTCAGTCTTATTGCTGACAGGCTGCAGCCTGCTTCCGATCCCGGAATTCAATATCAGGATTTATAATCTGAGCGCACCTTCCTACCTTAACCCTTCCGACAGCCAGTCCTTTTCAGTCAAGTATACTGCGGATTGCGTTGAAGCCGCCGGCAATGGTTATGCGGATGCAAGGGTGTATTTTTCCCTGATTGATACTGCCGGCAGGGAATATATTCACACCGATAACATATTGTACCTGTCGGGCGGCGAAAACTATGATGAAATAGTCATATTCGACTGGTACAACGAGTATACGCCGCTGTCCTATGCACCGGTCTCCGTTGTATTCTCAACCGGCGGATTTGATCTGAACTACTGGGAAGCAGCCTTCATCTACGACGAAGTCGGGGGATACTGGGAGGCCAGAACCTACTGAAAAGCCGAAAGACCGATGTAAGGTTTTCTCTATCGGGAACTCATATTGCAAAGAATTTCCTTTTTTAGACAATGCATTTAATTTTCCTATTGTACTTAATGAATTATTTTTTTCTCTCGTACCTCGCACGAAATATGGATGTTGTAGATCTATACAGGTGATTGGTTATTCCATCAACCTTCATAAGGAAAGCTTCATATAGAAATTTGCTTTTCGCTATAACATTCAATAGAATTGTGTACTGACCACAGAGGAGATTCTTATGAGAAGCAGAATTTTTTTAGTTTCCGTTTCATTTGTGTTACTGATATGGCTGAGCATTACAACCGGGTGCAGTGTATCCGATCCGGTCCCAACGAATCGGACAGGGACTATAACAATCAAATCACTGGATTAGGGAGCTGATATGAAACGTTTTTTTCTGATTATACTTTGTTTTTTTATAACCGGCATGGCTTTTAGCCAGGAGCTTGGATATCAGCTGATAAATATCGATGGCATCAAGGTAAATATTGGAGATATTCGATTTGAAGAGGGCGAGTACGGAGCTTCTGTTACAAGCGGCGGATTATCGATTAATAGAGAAGTGGACCTTACCGGAAATATCAATGACATTTTCAGTGAAGAATTTACTATTAATTTTGAAGAAGGTTATTCCGAGCTGATTTTCAACATGGTCGCAATTAAATTTTATGATGGAATCGGTATTAAAGGGTATGCAGAAGTGGATGAAGAAACCAATACCTTCATGTATACCACCGCAAACGGTCCGGTGCGCGCCGTACTCAACTCGGATGATTGGGACCCGAATGATGCTCAGGTTATCGGATATGATTATACCGTTCTGGATTATATCTATGATAAAAGCGACGGCGGGATAAATTGGGAAACCACCATGCTTCCGGAATTGGTTACGATCGGATCCGAAGATCCGCTTGAAATAAGCCTGCTGATTGATATTTTTCAGGTGGCTTTTTACTGGAATGGTGATGATACAAAACGCGTAGGGGCTGTGTTTTATCAGGCTGAAGATTTTCCAGCAGGAACCCCGGTGGTCGGGGTAGCCTATATTCCGACCTATGTGGCTGTAAACAGGGACCTCATAAGTGAAACCTATGCGATCACCTCAAGCGAGAATGTGTCCGCGTTAACACCAACCGCTGCCGGATTTTACGATCAGACGAAGGTAATGACACTGACCCTGGTTTTTGATTCTGACACAGGGGAATTTTTTGCCGGCAGATCAGGGAACAGCGCCGGGGCAAACGCCAACTGGAATCTTGAACAATTTGTAACAACAGGATCGGTTTCCGGTGGTGCTTATACATTTGAAGTATCCAATCTTCAAAAAGAGGCACTTTTTGAGGGAACGTTATCTAACTTCGTTCGAACCAATATAGATGCTCAGGGAACGTCTGCATATACTAATGATTCAGGTACCTTTACCTTGAATTATGTTCGTGTGAAATGATATTTTTTAATTATAAGGGGATATCTAAAAATATAGTGGATGTTTATTCATTATTGTATGTAGTCCGGAAGATTTCTGTTCTTCCGGACTACAGAGTCCTTGGCTTAGATTTTCGTATCCAGATAAAAAATCATCTCTCTTAATCAGCCGATTTCATTAATTACTTTCGTAATCAAAACGCCAATAAGATAAAGTGGCGGAATATGAAATTTCATTTAAATATTTCCTACATTTTAAAATCCAAATTATTTTAGCGCGTGAGAACTAAGTTTAAAAACTCATAGTTTTTACCCTTCCATAATAAATCTTTCCGGCAAAAAAAAGCGGAACCAGGGCCAGCAGCACAATCAAAGCCGCCCAGAAAAACATCGATTCGGTGGGAATGTTTTCAACTATATTGAATTCATTTAAAACGGAACCGCTGCCCCTCTTGATTAGAATATTCCCGATATTTGTACCGATTATCATCGGGATCAAGGTAAAAAACAGAACCCGGATTCCTTCGAACTGGCCCCGGCTGTCTTCGGGATATAGCTGTTTCACCCACATGGTCATTGACTGCATTATCAGGATATAACCCGCTCCCACCAGAAAAACGCCAAGAAAAAGAATGGAATTCATCAAAGAGAAGACATTTTCTACATCGACTTTTTCCGGGCCCGCAAACAGGTAAAGAATCAGCAGTCCCCCGATACTGATAAAAATAGACATCATTGCGACAAAAGGAGTCTTTTTATTATTGATAAAACTGACAGCCGGAATTGCAAGAATCATGGCCGCTATTAATCCTACGCCCTGCATCAGCCCCATTTTATCGGCAGTAAAACCGATTCTGTATATCATCCAGTTCCCCATATGAACAAAGTAGACATTAAATGCTATAAAGAAGACAGTGGTAGTCAGACAGACCAGCACGAGTTCTTTGCGGGCAAAAAATGTTTTAAAATTAAAAATTGATCCGAACTGCTGCCGGAAAGAACCGATTTTATGCGGCTTTAATTGGGGGGAGTCTTTCAGAAAAAACAGGGAAACGATACCGACAGCAATAACAAAAATTCCCATGGCCCAGAACAGACGCTGATAATTATCGTTATCGCCGATCAGCAGCCCCCCGACTATTGTCCCTACAATAGTACCTATGACCGGCTGAGTTGCCAGCGCCGCACCAATCTGACCGCGGTTCCTGTCTGTAGTGGCATCATTAATCCATGCGTTGAATCCCGAATCATTCCCGATCGAACCGAAAAAACTCATAACGTCATCGGCCAGAATAACCAGAAAAGCCGCAAGAATACTCACCTTGCTGCCTGCGCCGAGAGACCCTGTACCGAGGAATTCAGTCATACCGAAAAGGATAGTCAGGGCGCCCCACAGGATGTAGCCGATCGAGATGAACTTTCTCCTGTTTCCTCTGCGGTCCGACAGCGTACCGAAGAAGAAGGTTGAAAAGGTCGTCACCAGGGCGCTGGTAATTACCATAAGCGTCACTATATTCGAGTCCTTGGCGATCTTCGCGTAC
>QKCC01000045.1 GCA_003245835.1 Spirochaetales bacterium
TCTGATGTCGGCATTTGAGCTCACACCCGATTTTCTGTCCATTCCGAAACCGTCCGGCGAAAAGGCCGGCACAGTTTCAGCTGCCGCCGCCCGCAAGACCGGTCTGACTGAAGGGACTATTATTTCAATCGGGGCCGGAGACCAATCGGCCGGGTCTTTGGGCAGCGGGGTAATAAAACCCGGGCTTGTTGCAGTCTCGCTCGGAACAGCCGGAGCGGTTACAGCCTTCAGTTCCGAATCCGTTCGTGATCCGGACGGCAATAACATGATTACCAACTGCACTGTTCCGGAATACTGGCTTGTTGAAGGGTTTCAGGCTGCGGCAGCGAGCGTTTACAAATGGTATAAAGACAAGCTCGGCAGCGAAGAGTCAGCTGAATCTGCGGAAACCGGCCGGGATGTTTTTGACATTCTGAATGAAAGGGCAGGCAAATCCATGCCGGGTGCGTCCGGGCTGATGCTTCTGCCGTATTTTTGCGAGCGCCGGTACCCCCCGGTATAATGCGGATGCCCGGGGAGTTCTTGCAGGGCTCACCCTGGCGCATGAGAACCATCACCTTGTAAGAGCATTCATGGAAGGAATAACGCTGGATACCTATGATATGCTTGTGTCGCTTAAAAAAGCAGGAACGCCGGTAGAAGAGATTATAATACTCGGCGGACCGACAAAATCGGATCTGTGGAACCAGATTCAGGCTGACATATACGGACTTCAGGTGTCTACCCTGAAAGTCTCCGATGCAGCGGTCCTCGGTGCTGCTATTCTCGGCGGCATCGGCGCCGGAGTTTTTGAATCTTTCGAAGAGGCTGTTGAAAAAATGGTAAAGAAAGATAGGCAATATACACCGGATAGTGAAAACCATAAGATATATCAGGAGCTTTATAAACTATTCTGTGATACGTATGAAACTCTGGAGGAAAAGAAAGTGTTCTCCAGGCTCTCGGCTATGCAGAATAATTGAATTTTTTACCGGCTGAATTTGCTTCAGCCGGAGAATAAGTAAAAAATTGAAAAATAATTTCTAAGTTTACTTTATTGTTACCTTTAATTCTTAAATTACCTGTGAAACAAATGAATAACGGTATAACCGTACAGGAGTATAAGCATGAAATTAAACGATAAGGTAATAACAGTAACAGGAGCCGGCGGCGGAGTGGGAAGGCAGCTAGTGCTCCAGCTTCTGGAAAAAGGCGCTTCGGTTGCCGCCGTCGACATCAACTGGGATTCGCTTGAAGAAACAAAAAAAGCCGTCGGATTCCGGGGAAAAAAAGTGTCCATACATGCGGCGGATATAACCGACAAAAACCGAGTTAAGCAGCTTGCTGCTGAAATTTACGATATTTACGGACGAATTGACGGTCTGATAAATAATGCAGGAATCATCCAGCCTTTTATAACCCTAGCGGATCTCGAAGAAGGGCATGTAGACAGATTAATGAATATCAATTTCTACGGAATGATGAATATGGTCAGGGCCTTTCTTCCTTACCTTGCGGAAAGTCCCGAGGCCCACATCGCCAATGTTTCAAGTATGGGCGGTTTCCTGCCTGTTCCCGGGCAGTCAGTATACGGAGCATCTAAAGCAGCGGTAAAAACTGCGACCGAAGGATTGAGAATTGAGCTGTCGAATACCCAAATAGGCGTTTCTCTGGTAATCCCCGGCGGAATTGAAACAGATATCAAGAAGAATTCCGGTCTTGAAAACCCGGAGATATCTGAAGAAGACAAAAAAAACGCAGGAATTCAGCTTACCAAACCTGCGGATGCAGCCGCAGTTATTCTTAAGGGCATTGAAAATAATAAGGCGAAAATTCTTGTCGGAAAAGACGCGAAAATCATGGATTTTCTCTACAGGCTCGCACCTCAGAAGGCTGCGGGGATGATCAGCCGGGTGATGGCCGCTAATCACGGGGGAATCTTTAATATCAGTGAAGAACTTAAAACGAATAAAAATAAGGCAGCGGTATAGCTGAAAAAACATGCAGGGCTTGAGATTCCATAATCACGGCAGTACAATTAAGTATTACGTGTTATGGAGTTTCGATGGCGACTATCCTTATAGCTGAAGATGATGAAAATCTGCAGCTGCTTATAAGCCGAAAATTGAAGCCGTTTTTCAGCGTGCTCTCTGCCGATAACGGAATGCAGGCCCTGCAAGTTGTGAGGTCCCGGACGGTGGATCTGCTGATTGCCGATATCAGGATGCCGCAGATGGACGGATTTGAACTGATTCAATCTATAAGGGAAGAGGGCTTTCAATTTCCGGTAATAATTCTGACGGCAAATCAGTCGTTTGATGCAAAAAGAACAGGATTCTCGAAAGGCACCGATGATTTTATGACCAAGCCCGTAAACTATGAAGAACTTGTATGGAGAATCAATGCGCTTCTGAGACGTTCAAAAATAGCCGGAAGTAATACAATTATTGAAGGCGATATTGTGATTGACGCTTCAACCTATACTGTCGTCAGCAAAAATCATCGTATTGAACTGCCCGGCAAGGAATTTGAATTACTGTTCAAACTCCTTTCATATAAAGGTCAGATTTTTACAAAGAACCAGCTTCTGGATGATATCTGGGGACGGACGAGTGAAAGCAGTGAGGATACGGTAAAAACGCATATAAGCAGGCTCAGGAGTAAGTTAACTGAAATTGACAGAATAAAAATTACATCGGTCAGAGGCATCGGTTACAAGGCTGATATAGCTGGGGAGACAGAAGAATGAAAGAGAAAAAAACTGTACGGGCCGAGCGGCCGTTGCGGCGGTGGCTGATTTTACAGTCTGTAGCCATTGTGATTATATCGGTTATGGCATTTCTTCTGGTTGAATTCTTTATTAATAGAGTTATGACGTATAACCCTTACTATGACCCCATAAACGGCCTCGGTATGATCGGGCCGATGGGAATACTGATGTGGTTCCTGTCCTATAATATAATCAAAAAGGGTAATAAATATCTTCAGGAACTGATGCAGGGTATCTCAAAGGTTGCCGGTGGTGATTTTTCGACAAGGCTTGATGAGCGGACCGCCGGCCCTGTCAGGGATCTGTATAAAAATTTTAATAAAATGACATCGGAGCTTGAAGGTGTCCAAACGCTGCGTGATGATTTTATCAACCATTTTTCTCATGAGTTTAAAACTCCGATTATGTCGATTCACGGATTTGCATCTTTATTAATGGAAGAAAATGTAACAGAAGATGAAGAAAGTAATTATCTTGGCATCATCGCGGCAGAGTCACAGCGGCTTGCTAACCTGTCGGAGAGCGCGCTGCTGCTTGCAAAGCTTGAATCGCAGCAGTTAATTCCGGAACCTGAAGAGTATCCGCTCGATGAACAAATTAAGGAATGTGTAATTATGCTTCTGCCCCGGATTGAAAAGAAGTATATCGATCTTTCCGCAGATCTTAAGCCTGCAATGTATAACGGAAATGCTGATTTGATGAAACATGTCTGGCTGAACCTCATCGGTAATGCGGTAAAGTTCACAGAAAAAAACGGTAAAATAGATATCGAACTCACTGAAAGCCCGTCTGAAATTACTGTATCAATCTCAGATTCCGGGATCGGTATGAATGAAGAAGTCAGACTGCGGATATTTGAAAAGTATTACCAGGATGAAGGCAATGATCAGCTCCAGGGCCTCGGGTTGGGGCTTGCGATTGTAAAGAAAATTGTGGACCTATGTTCAGGCAGGGTAGAGGTGACAAGCGAACCGGGTGAGGGGAGCTGCTTTGCGGTGTTTCTGCCGAAAGGAAGGCCTGAATAATATTCAACAGGTTCGGCTGTAATATCGATGAACCGTGGTTTTTGTTTTTTCTTGAGACTTCAAATAACACATAGTATAATTATTCTGCATTGATAAAATATGTTTATTTATGGACATGAAGCATGCAGCCAGACTGCCGTGGATAGATATTAATAATTATCTCCTCGAAACCGGATGTATTCGGGATCCGAAGATCTTCGCAAAAAAAGCTGTTGAAAATTTATACTCGCTTGTGCCTTTTGATCAGGCAAGAATATTTTTTTTTAATACAAGCGGGAAGATTCAGGATGTAATTGTTCTGGGAACTAATGAAGAATGGATAACGGAATATCTGGAATATTATTCAAAGATTGAAGACGGAAAATACTCGGTCGCAAGGAAAGTTGATTCCAGCGATAAAAAAATCAGGGCCATGGATATGAATATCAGGGACTGGTCCAAGCAGTATGATGACGAGTTTCTGAAGGACTATATTAAACCGCAGGGAATCATGTATAGTGCCGGGTTTCGTCTTCATGCCAATGATGACTTTACGAAATGCGTATATGCTCTTGACAGGCTTGAGCCGTCCGGCTTTACACAGGAAGAAGTCGATGTGATGAAAGTTATATATCCCCATCTTAATAATCTTTACAGAAACATGCATCTTACCCCGTCAACCAATAATGAAGGAAAACTGAAAGAACTTGAAATGATTCTGTCAAAACGTGAGATAGAGATTTCAGGGTATCTTTGTGCCGGACTCTCGCCAGGACTGATCAGTGAAAAATTATTTATCAGCAGAACTACTATTTATCGTCATATTGCGAATATACATTCAAAACTGAAGGTTACCAGCCGGCAGGAACTGATACTGAAACTTGTCAGGTTCGGGATTTCTCCCGAAGTATAAAAAAGGCATACCCTTATGAAGTATGCCTTTGCTGTTGAAACCGACTCAGTTTACGCCTTTTCTATTGCGTCCATAAACTTTTCCAGTTCCTCTTCTTCCATATGATATCCGTGCTGATCCTCCGGGTATGCGCCGCTGCGGACATCCTCTGCCCAGTCTGCGTATGCTTCAACTGCCCAAGGGAAGAACTCTGCATACTTTTTCGCGTGTGATGCTGCGCTCGGCATCATATTGAATGTATCGAGGTCGACCATCTCACAGCCGTCGGCAGCCCCGCCCGCGGCGATTGAGATTACGGGAACACGGAGTTTCTTTGCAATAGCATTGGTCACCTCAATCGGGGTGAGCTCGATTGTCATTGCCTTCATCCCGTTTTCCTGATACTCATAAGCCATTCGGTAAATTTTCATGGCATCTTCCGCAGTCTTACCGCATCGCTTATAGCCGCCCTGAGCTGCTGTCTGCCAGCCTGATAGCGCTCCTACATGACCGAATACGACAAGATAGTTATCTGCCATATATTTCAAGACCTCGTTGGTAACTCCCATCGGAAGCAGAGAGTCGGCTCCGGCATGCGTATAGAGCGAACCCTTCTCGACAGCTTTTTCTTTCGAGCAGTAGTCTATTGTATTCATATAGAAGTTTATATGAATAAGCTTTGCGGCGTTTCTTACTATACGTATCCACCATGGCGCTATATGCGATTGCCAGTCCATATCCTGGTTGCCGTCTCCCGGGACGGTAAGCCGGCAGATATCACAATCAGCCATCTCCGCGGCCATTACCCAGAACTGGTCTCTTATTGTCGGACACATCTGTACAATGGGAGTTCCCTCATCTTTCAATTTTTGCAGATAAGCTATTGATTTACGTCCTTTCTGTACCAGGGATCCCTTTACGTTTTGTTTCTCTGACATGATTTTTCTCCTTATATAGATTTAAAATCCGTAAATTCATGTAATTCCTCATTTGATTACTGCATTGGAATAGACAAAGTCGATTGCTTTTCGGGTCAACAGATCTTTTTCAAGCGGCTGGAGATCCTCGCCGAGAAAATCAGTTACCATATCAATCGACAGATGCTGTCTGGCTGATATAGCTTCAGCTTCGGCTGCAAGCTCTTCCGCAGTAATCTTCAGGTTTTCGGATTCGATGATGCCTTTTATAATTATCTGCGTTTTTATAAGCTTCAATGCTTCAGCTTTGAAATCCTCGAGGAGTCTTGCCTTATCTTCATGCATAAAATCATAATATCCGCCCGATGCCATACTTTCGTATTTCATTCTGTAATGATGTTCATAAATCATCATTCGGACTTCTTCGTCGACCAGCTCCTGCGGAACCTCAATGTCATTGCTTTCCACTATCTTGCCGATTGCAGCTTCCTTCATTTTCTCTTCCATGACTTCAGGCGATGAGGTAGAAGCAATTTTTTTAATTTCCACACCCTTGTAGTTTTTAACGGTTACGGCAGACATATGTCTTTTCTCCAATAAAAAATGGCACACCATAACCTGATGCACCATCAGCATCTTTATGATCAGGCATCCAGTGCATCGAGTTTTGCAAAGATATCTTCCCGATCTTCTTTAGAGAAGCCCGACTGCGGAAATTTGAGCAGAAGGTTCATTCGCATTCCCATGACGGGTCCCAATTGGGGGTCACTTGCGAATCCCGGTTTATACTCTTCAATAATCGCTACCGCGCGAGGATCCTCAAGGATCTCCTTTAGTTTACTCTTTTGACTTATAGCCATTTAATTCCTCCTGAAAATTTTTATCATATCGCCGGACCAGCCGGCTGCTCCTGACCGGTTATGCATGTTTACCGTTTTCCATGGTATAGCTCCATGGTTTTTCCTGAAACGAGAACTGACTTCCGCCGTCAATCTCGATAATCTGTCCGTACATAAAGTTGGAAGCGTCTGTGCACATTGTGAGTATCATGAACGCGACTTCATCAAGAGTGGAGCACATCGGCGTTTTAATTCCGTATGTTTTTACATCTTCTTCCCATTCTTCACCATAAAGTTCATGACTTCTGATACTGTTCATCATTGCCCCGGGAGTAAGCATTCCGCCGGGGGCTATGCAGTTTACGTTAATGCCGTACTGTTTTAGTTCTTTTGCAATACCTTTTGTAATTCCGACAACACCGGCTTTGGCCGCATTATAATTGGTCATCATGGCTATCTTCGTCATATCGTCGGCTCGGTGAGCTACAGATGCAATCGTTACTACTTTTCCGCCCTTCCCCCCGCGAATCATACTGCGGGCAGCTGCCTGAACAGTAAAATACTGCCCCTTCAGATCGGTATCAATAACATCGTCCCACTCTTCCTCTTTCATATCAACAAATGCACGGGGTCCCCATGTTGCGGCTACGGGAACAACTATGTCGACATTACCGTAATTTTCCTCGGCAAACCTGGTGAGAGCGAAACAATCCTCCACTTTCCGTACATCAGTCCTTAGATATTTTACTTCATAACCCTTTTCCCTCAGTGCCTCTTCAGCCATGAGGCCCCATTCTTCGGTGCGGCTGCCGAAAACCACCTTTGCCCCGCACTGTGCGAGGCGGTCGATAACAACCAGTGCCAGCCCTACTGTACCGGTCACGACCGCGACCTTACCTGAAAGATCAAAAACTTCGGTTACGGGTTTGAGTTCCTCTATTGTGTCGGCAGACATATAAAATAGGGTTTCTTTATCCATTCATAATCTCCTTTGTGCTGTATTCAACCTGTAGTCTCCTAAGCACTTTATATCAGTTCGGAAAATGAATGGTAAATTGATAAAAGTGTGTAAAATTAATACATAAATTTAAGTATATGAAAAATCTGAAAAATAGGTATCAATATCAAAACAAATGAGTACTTCAGTTTGTGCTTAATATATAGAAGGAAACATCTGATTTTATGCCAGGAGAAATTGTTTATAAAGAAGACTTCCGACAGAGAGTACTTGCCGGTATAAATATTTATGCAAATGCTGCAAGAATCACACTGGGTCCGAAAGGCCGAAATACCGTAATCGAAAGACGTTCAGCAGCACCTTTGATAACAAAAGACGGAGCGATTATTGCGAAAGAAATTGAACTTGAAAGCCGCGTAGAGGATATGGGTGTCCGGTTGATCAGAGAAGCTGCTTTAAAGACCAGTGAAGCAGTAGGCGACGGAACTGCAACAACAACTGTGCTTGCTCATTACATTATCAGGGAGGGTTTCAGGAATGTAGTAGCCGGGGCTGACCCAATGGAACTGAAAAAGGGAATTCAAGGCGCGACTCAGTTGTGTGCTGCTGCCCTGAAGCGATTGGCCAGACCGGTTGATACAAAATATATGGTAGTCCAGGTTGCCTCCGTATCTGCTGAAGATGAAAGTATTGGTGAGATGATTGCCGATGCGATGGCCGAAGTAGGGACGGGGGGTGTGATTACAGTAGAAGAGTCCGAAGGTCTCGGGACAGTACTGGATATGAAGGGCGGTATGCAGCTTGACAAGGGGTATATATCTCCTGCGCTGGTTACCGACAAGGTTCGGATGGTTGCAGAGCTTCAGGAGCCTTACATACTGATTACAGACAGAAAGATTACCGATCCGTACGAACTTGCTCCGCTGCTTGGAAAAGTCGCGGAGCAGGGGCGTCCCCTGCTGATTATAGCCGAAGCAGTCGAGGCAGGCGCCCTTGGTATGCTGATTATGAATAAAAAACAGGGGGTTTTCAACGCTGTAGCTATTCACCCTCCAGCATACGGCGACGGCAGAAGGGTACGGTTTGAGGATCTGGCTGTTATGACAGGCGGAACGTTCATCACCGAAGATTTGGGTTATATGCTGAAAGATGCCGGTATTGATATGCTGGGCAGTGCGGCTTCGGTAACCGTAAAAAGACAGAGTACGGTGATTTCAGGAGGAGCGGGCGACAGGGAAAAAATTGCTGCACGGATTGGTCATATCAGAATGCTTATTGATAAAACTGAATACGATTTTGACAGAACACAGCTGGAAGAGCGGCTCGGAAAGCTGACAAAAGGCGTAGCTGCAATAAAAGTAGGTGCGTATACCGAAACCGAATTGAAAGAAAAGAAGCTCCGTATTGAAAATGCTCTCAGCGCAGCCAAAGCTGCTGCAGACGAAGGGATTGTTCCGGGCGGAGGGCTTGCCTATCTTAATATAATTCCTGCAGTCAAAGCCTTTGCAGATACCTTGTCCGGCGACATGAAGACTGGCGCGGCGATAATAATGAAAGCCCTGGAGGAACCCGCCCGGCAGATCGCCGAAAACGCCGGGTTAGCTGGACGTACGATAGTGGCCGAGGTGATGCGGCGTCCTGCCGGAACCGGGTTCAATGCTGCTTCAGGTGAATATGTCGATATGATGGAATCCGGAATTGTGGATTCCGCAAGAGTATTGAGTCTGGCGCTGAGGAACGCATCATCCGTAGCTGGAATTTTACTCAGTACAGGGGCTTGTGTTGCTGATTTAAAGAAATAAACAGCATGTTTGCCGCCGCATTATATACGAATCGGTTCGGGTTTTCGCAGCAGGCATACCAGCAGTTCCTGCTGACTAGAGACATGCAGTTTTTCATAAATATTGGCAATATGCTTATAGGTCGTAGACTGAGCAATATACAGTGTCCGGCTTATATTAGCAGCTGAAACTCCCTGGCAGAGCAGGTTCGCTATTTCCGCCTCTCTTGTTGTCAGTTTTTCCGTTTCATCCGTCTCATGTTTCATTGCGTTCAGTATGAAGCCCTGGTAATAAAAGTTTTTATGCAGATTATTAATTTGAGGGATCAACTGCCTTAAAAGTTCAAGTTCGGCCTCGCTGAATTCTCTTTTTGTAACACGATCCAGCGAAATGATGGTCCTGTAGTTTCCGTTCAGATCAAATAGTGCGAAACCGCATGAATATTTCAGTCCCCTTGCCTGAATATATTTGGGAACAAATTCTGTAGAGGTTTCATTTTCCCAATCTTTGACTCTTAATACAACCTTGTGAGGCTCCTCTCTTATTTCGGTATTATAACTGTATTTGTGATCTTCAGTATTAGCATAGTAGCCGAGATACATATTGCTCCAACTGGCATCTATGTTCATCAGGTATTGACCGCAAATGTTTCTGTTCCCGTCAATAAAATAGACAAGGGCCTGGTCGAAGGGGCATAATCTGCCTATACCGTTGAGTATGTTGATTGCCAGGTTTTTTGGGTTATGAGCTTCTCCGCATATTGAGATGAAATCATAGAGTTCCTTCCATTGAACGGCCGCTCTTTCACTCGCAACCATAGTGTTGCTCTCCTCTTTCAGGTAGTGAAGTAGAAACAATCAGGTAATAACAATACTTAATATTAAGTATGATAAAATGTGATCCCGCATAAAGATATACATAAAATTATGTAATATTCGGATATTAAATATCGATTGAGTATACCGGGCGATAATAAATCATCATCTGCCAAAAATCATCGGTAACAGTCAACCCAGAATAAATTCATGGAATAAAATACATAATTCTACGTATATACTAGTTTAATTTCGTATTTTAGAATCTTTAAAAATTCTGAAATGTGCCGTTTCTTATCAGCTGATTCAACCCGGTTCGGCGGATGGTGAAACAGTCAGTAACATAATCCTGAATCCATCATTGTATATAGGTGTGTGCCAAGGAAATATTGTTAGGAGCGTATACAAATGAAAACAGATGTGCAGATAGCCCAGGAAGCCAGGATGATACCTGTTGCTGAAATTGCAGCAGGATTGGGAATAGAAGAAAGTGAACTTGAATTATACGGGAAATACAAAGCAAAGGTTTCTCCGGATGTGCTGGACAGACTTAACGGAAAAAAAGATGCAAAGCTCATTCTGGTAACAGCAATAAATCCGACTCCCGCGGGTGAGGGTAAAACTACCACAAATGTCGGCCTATCAATGGGGCTGAACAGGATAGGTAAAAAGACCGTTACTACTCTGAGGGAACCCTCTCTCGGTCCGGTGTTCGGTGTCAAAGGGGGAGCGGCCGGCGGCGGCTATGCACAGGTTGTCCCGATGGATGACATCAACCTTCATTTTACCGGTGACTTTCATGCAATTTCATCCGCTCATAACCTGCTTGCAGCTATACTTGACAACTCTCTTCATCAGGGGAATCCCCACGATATTAATCCAAAAAAAATAGTATGGCGCCGGGTGGTCGATATGAATGACAGGGCCCTGAGGAATATTATCGTAGGTCTCGGAGCGAAAGGTGACGGGGTAACCAGACAGGACGGATTTGATATTACAGTAGCTTCAGAAATCATGGCTATTCTCTGTCTTGCTGCCAGCCTTGAGGATCTCAAGAAAAGAATCGCCAGGATGGTTGTTGCCTACAGTAATACCGGCGAGGCTGTAACCGCAGGCGACCTCGGAGCCACCGGGGCTATGACCCTGCTGTTAAAGGATGCAATCAAACCTAACCTGGTACAGACACTCGAGAACACTCCTGCGTTCATTCACGGCGGCCCCTTTGCCAACATTGCCCATGGCTGTAATTCCGTCATGGCTACAAAAATAGCTTTGAAGCTTGCGGATTACGTCGTAACTGAAGCCGGATTCGGGGCCGACCTTGGAGCAGAAAAATTTTTCAACATCAAATGTCGTTATGCTGGTTTGAAACCTGACGCAGTTGTACTTGTTGCTACAATAAAGGCCCTCAAAATGAACGGCGGCGTCGCAAAAACCGATCTTGCCGCTGAGAATCTGAATGCTCTAAGTGAGGGCGTCAGGAATCTTGAGCAGCATCTTGAGAACCTAGGGTTATTCGGTGTTCCTGCAGTTGTCGCTATAAATAAATTTCATACCGATACCGAGGCGGAGATTGATTTGATTAAAAAACGCTGTGAAGCGCTTAATGCTGAGGTAGTACTGTCGGAGGTTTTTACAAAGGGCGGAGAAGGCGGGCTCATGCTCGCTGAAAAGGTTGTTGAGCTTTGTGAAAGCGGGAAAGCCGATTTTCATACACTCTACGACAGCGATCTAAGTATTCTGGAAAAAATAAATACTATCGCTAAATCCGTATACCGTGCCGACGGAGTTGATTTTACAGCTGCTGCTGAAAAGCAAATAGCTGATATAGAAGCTCTGGGTTTGGATAAAATGCCTGTATGTATGGCCAAGACACAGTATTCATTTTCTGATAATGAAAGACTGCTCGGCGCTCCCAGGGGCTTCCGTGTTACTGTTCGCGAGGTGCGGTGTTCCGCCGGTGCCGGTTTTATTGTGGCTATTACCGGCGCTATTATGACTATGCCCGGCCTGCCTAAAGTCCCGGCTGCCTGCGGAATGGATATCGATGCAAACGGTGAGATTACAGGGTTGTCCTGATTAGGTTGAGAGCGCGTGTACTGACTGACAGCAAACCTGCTGCGGGCAGGTGCATAAAAATTACTGACAGGAGTTGAATAACGGCGGGAGGAAATTTTCTGACACCCCCGGAGATAGCAAATGAAGCGGTTAAAAGCGGAATTCTTAAAACATCGCTTCCGGCATCAAAAATGCTGCTGCTCGGATTCCTTGCCGGTGCTTTTATCGCCTTCGCTGCGGAAGGCTCCAACATGGCAGCTTTCAACCTCTGGCTGAATTCAGATACCTACGGCCTAGGCAAGGCTTTGGCAGGTGCAATATTCGGTACCGGGTTGATGCTTGTCATTATAGCCGGCGGGGAACTGTTTACCGGGAATGTTTTAATCCTTACAGGTGTTATGCAAAAAGAGGTTACGATCAGGAAGATGCTTAAAAACTGGCTTCTTGTTTATCTTGGAAATTTCATAGGCTCAATATTTATTGCATGGATGATGAACAATAGCAGTCTTTTCGATAGTAGCGCGTCCGGTCTGGGCGCGATTACAATAAAAATTGCAAGTTATAAAGTCGGATTATCATTCGGAAATGCATTTATTTTGGGATTGATGTGCAACTGGCTTGTTTGTCTGGCTGTTTGGATGGCCTGGGGCGCAAGGGATATAACCGGTAAGATCCATGCAATTTTTTTCCCGATTTGGCTTTTTATAACCTCCGGTTTTGAACACAGTGTAGCAAATATGTATTACATTCCTGCAGGGATTATAGCCAAACGTAACCCGGGCATGGTTGACGCGGCTATGAATTACGGGCTGACCGCAGAGAAACTGATTAATCTGAATTGGCAGTCTTTTGCAGTAAAAAACCTTATTCCCGTAACACTGGGTAATATAGTCGGAGGCGGAGTTTTGGTAACCTGTATATACTGGTTTTGCTATCTGCGCAGCAGTAAGGCTGTTGAGGCAGCCGCAGACGATTGACGTGTTCTATAATGTTCTATTGATTCTTAAAAAAAGGGGGTAATCCATCGGTTACCCCCTGCTTAAGCATAAAAGACAAAAATTAACCTATAAATCTACGTTTGCGCTGAACGTTCCGGTTTCTTCAGTGAAGGGGTGGCCGTTGCAGGTTCCGCTGATTGAATAGGTGTATTCATAACCTGTAGATGATACAGTCAAAGTAGTGGTGTTCG
>QKCC01000014.1 GCA_003245835.1 Spirochaetales bacterium
TATCCGGAAACCGACCCTGAAGATATTATCGAATCGCTGAAGGATTTTCAGGAAAAACTCTCACAGGCGGCAATTGAACATAATAAATCCCCTGTCAGCCCGGCTGTAACAATGAGCCTCGGAGCAGCATCCTGTCTGCCCAGACCCGGAATGTCTCCAATTGAACTGTTCAAACTGGCAGATAAAAAGCTCTACGAGGCAAAAGAAACCGGCAGGAATAAAATTGTTCTGGGTTCAACGGTAGAAGTAGGCGTGTGATAATTCAGGGCGCCTGCGCTGCTGCAGACGCCCTGAATTAACTTTTAAATAATCTTCTGCTCCCGGCTTGTCAGACTTTGAGGCCGTTTACTGCGCCGGTTACGATTGAAACAAGAGAATCCAGCTCTTTTGAATCCTTTTCAAGCCTGACAGCTGAAGTTGTATTAACATCATTTTTCTTTTCAGTTATTAAAAAATTCGAAATGTTCAAATCAAACAAAAAGGCCTGATTCTTACCTATCCTTCTGACAAGCTCTTTTGAAATACGTGTGTTGGGGCCTAATGCACCGCCGCTCAAGGATACAAAAGAATATTTCTTGATCTGGTTTCGAATAGTCCTGATACAGGTTCGCAGTGGTGATGCTATTCCGAACATCCAGATTGGACTGAAAAAAATCACAAGATCAAATTCAGAGACCCGCTGCGGAATCTTCTTTATTTCAGGGTACCGGTTAAACAGCATGTCCATAACAATTCTTTTATGCGATCTTGCTTCAGTCTCTTCTACTTCGACAATTTCCGCTCCTATTTTCTTTGCGGTTTCTTCTGCAAGCATTTTATTATTTCCTGTATGTGAATAATATATTATCAGACTTTTCATTTATCATTTTCCTCCGGTCGTTTTTTCTTAATCTAATCCTGACAGAAAATCAGAGATTCTTCCGTTAACATATCCTGCTTTTTCCATATTCAGGCCGTGCCCGGTTTCCTGAACCAGATCTACGTCGGCATGAGGCAAGGCCAGTTTTGCAGCCTCGATGAATTTGGACGGATCTTTATACAGGATCGGTTTGCCTCCAACCATAAGCAGTACAGGCATTTTCACCATCTGCAGATCATCAGCAGTATAAATTACGGGCTGCGGTATATCAAACATACCAACCGCCCCGTATTCAACAACATCGAACATATGTTCTTCCCATATAGCGGACTTCGGATCGGAATATCCGCCGCCGATCCATCTGAAGAAATCCTTATATTTTTGCCTGTTGGGAAAAAAACCGAATGACCAGAAACCCTTCCAGGCGATTCCTCCGTCCATCTTGATGAAGGTTGATGCAGGATCCAGCAGCGCAAGAGCAGATATCGACTCGGGGATTTCCCGCGCAAGAGCCAGGGCCAGCCAGCTGCTGTAGGAAACTCCGACCACCGGTGCACTGTCATAACCAAAATGGCGGAGCAGCCCGGTATACCACTCAGCATAATCGGATACACCGGTTATCTGCTTTCCCGAAGGAACACTCTTTCCTGCGTAATTTATCATATCGAGTGTATAAACCCGGAAATGTCGGGACAACTCACCAGCGTTCGGATACCACATCGAGGCATCTCCCCATAAGCCCGGAATCAGAAAAACAGGAGGACCTTCTTCGGGACCTGATATAATCACATGGGTTTCGCCATACTCTGAAGAAACCCATTCTTCTTCGTAAGCTGTATCCCATAATTCCATTGTCCTGTCATAACTTTCATACGCAGCCTTTTGAGCCGAATCCGATTTGTATAATTTTTTCGGTTCAACGCTCCCTGAATTACCCGCACATCCTGCCAGCATTATCACACCTCCGGTAAAAATCACTATTCTCTTTACTATAGTCATAAATAACCTCCATTTGAATTTTAATTTAATATACCAACGTTTGTTTGTTTTAGCAAGATTAATCTGGATTTTTTATAAACAATTGTTGGTTTTTTTTCGAATTCATGGTAAAAATAGGCATGGCCAGACCGAAAAAATCAGAAATGGGAACAATTCCCACCAAAGAAAAGATATTAAATGAAGCTATGAAGCTTTTTGCACAGCTTAGCTATGATGCAGTCTCAATCCGGAATATAACTAAATCGCTGGGACTGAATGAAGCATCGCTATACAACCACTACAACAGCAAAGAAGAGCTGTTAAACGCCATATTTGAAAAAATGAATGAGGACCTGATTAAACCGGGCTTTTCAGCGCCGCCTGCCGAATATTTTAAAAATATGGAAAATTTTGCACTTGCGGATTTTCTGATTGAAGGGGCAAAAGTTTTTTTCGACAGAGCCGATGAAAAAACACATTACACCTGGAGGATCCTGATATCACACCAATTCAGATTTGATTCAGCACGGGATAGTGTGAGGAATTACCTGCTCGATGCTCCCTGCCTTTTCTTTTCAGAATTACTTTCCTCGCTTAAACAAGCCGATAAAATAAAAAAGGATATTGACTGTGAGATCGCAGGAAGGATGCTGGCAGCAATTTTTTATGACTATTCCTTCAGAGAAAATTTGAATTTAAACTGGAACGAAGATAAGGGCGATTTCAGTAAACTTTGCAGGGAAATTGAATTGTTCAGTCAATTTGTTGAGTAGAGACACTTTTGAAGATGAAACTGTTCTATATGACAGGCACAGGTAATTCTCTGAAAATTGCCAAAGACATCGGGACGGCAACAGGTGAATATGAACTTATTTCAATACCGCACCTGCTCAGAGAGGAAAAGAACATTGTAATTGAAGGCGATGTTGTCGGGTTTATTATTCCGGTATATTTCGGCAGACCGCCGGTTTTTTTCCGGGACTTCATTAAAAAGGCTGAGTTCCGAAGCGTTTCATATGCTTTCGTTGTACTGAACGGGGGAGGACTCTTCGGACGCGCTTTTAATATGACAGATAAATTATTCAGAAAAAATGGACAGCCGCTTGATTCCGGGTTTTTGATCGAAATGCCGGGCACCCACCCCTATATAAACCAAATTCATAAAAAAACAGCCGAGTTTAAACTTGGAAAGGAGCCGGAACAGATAAAAAAAATAGTTGATTCAATAAAAAACAGAAACTGTTTCAAACCGAAAAGCATTCTGAGTAATTTCAGCGGGATATACTGCATGGCAGCCTTCGATATACCCTATTATCTGTCAAAAAATCATTCGATGGACAAACACTTCTGGATAAATGACGGCTGCCGCAACTGCGGGTTATGTATTCGTATATGCCCTGCCGGGAACATATATCAGTCGAAATGGAAACCCAAATGGCGGCATAACTGCATGAATTGTCTTGCCTGTTATCACCTCTGTCCGTACAAGGGTATTTCGCTTCGGTGCGAATGGAAAATGATTGATTTAATAACAGTTGATCAGCTCAACTTCAGATACAGAAATCCGGATATTTCCGACGATGAGCTGATCAGCAGCCT
>QKCC01000015.1 GCA_003245835.1 Spirochaetales bacterium
AAAAATCATGGCAGGCTGATAATCAGAACTCAATAAAATCCGTATCCCATTCGTCGCTATTGCCCTTAGCTTCCTTAGGCTCGACCGATATCGGCTGTGAGGCCTCGGCCTCCCTGGACTTAAATCTGACGAAGCTGGTTTCCGCAGGTTTCGCAGATTTTTCTGTTCCAGGCGACGGCTTTAACGGGGCTGGTATGGCAGGCTGCCGGCGTTTCGAAGCCGGCGGTACTGCCACGGCTGCCGACGAGGGCTTTACTGCTGAAGATTTCTTCACTGCCGGGGCAGCCGGTGCCGAAGCGGTTCTATTTATCGTAAAAAACCGCATTGTCTGCTGCAGATGTTCCGCCTGGGCGGATAATTCTTCGGCCATCGATGCGGCTTCTTCCGATGCGGAGGCATTCTGCTGAACAACCGAATCGAGCTGGCCGATAGCCTGTGTTATCTGGGCCGCCCCTGAACGCTGCTCGGCGCTTGAAGCGTTTATCTCCTGAACAAGGTCAGCTGTTTTCTGGATTTTCGGAACAATTTCCTGCATCAGAGCACCGGTCCGGTCCGCCATTTTTACGCTCGATGCAGTAAGCTCGGATATTTCATTCGCAGCCTTCTTGCTCTGCGATGCCAGCTTTCCGACCTCGGCAGCGACAACTGCAAAACCCTTACCGTGTTCACCCGCCCGTGCGGCTTCGATTGCCGCGTTAAGGCTCAGCATATTCGTCTGCCGCGCTATTTCTTCAACTACAGATATCCTTTCGGCAATCTCGTTCATGGCTGCAACAGTCTGCATGACGGCGTCGCTGCCTTCGCTGACCACGCTGACCGCGTCGCGCGCAATTACTTCCGTCTGGGCGGCATTATCAGCGTTCTGGCCGATGCTGGAATCCATCTCTTCCATGGAAGATGAAACCTCTTCGGTCGCCGCCGCCTGTTCAGCCGCCCCCTGGGAAAGCTGCTGTGCGGTTGAGCTGAGCTGATGACTGCCGGATGAAACATTATCGGCGCCTGTCAGGACGCTTGTAACAACCCCGTACAGGCTGTTCTTCATTTCTTCGAGAGAATCTGCCAATCGACCTATTTCATCCTTTCTGTCCAGATGAATATCAGCTGTAAGATCTCCGCCTGAAAGTTTCTTCGCAAATTCAACACCCTTTGCAAGCGGCACCGTAATTCCTATACAAATTATAAGTGCAAGTACTGCACCGACTAAAAGGGCTATAACTCCGATAATCAAAACCATTATTCTCGTCGCCCTGGCGGCGCTGACCATTTCTTCATCCGTCATTATATTTTTTCGCATCTCGGTCCGGATCTCACCCAGCCTTGACTGTACTTCAGAAAGCGCGGGCTTGGTCTGCTTAGCAT
This sequence comes from Spirochaetales bacterium, assembly GCA_003245835.1. Taxonomy (GTDB): domain Bacteria; phylum Spirochaetota; class Spirochaetia; order UBA9216; family UBA9216; genus Thalassospirochaeta. The sequence goes on from QKCC01000015.1 coordinate 1,360, forward strand.
ATATCTCAGAAGCCTTCATCATACGGCTTACGTCGTTCTCAGCTACTGTCTTGAGTTCGTCAAGCGCATGAAGGGTTTTATCAAGCTGCTTCAGCGTCGTGCTGTTAAAAAAAGCAAGCGCACGTGCGGGGCTCGAACCCATCAGTGAATTCAGCTCAATTGCAGACTCATGAAGCATTTTATGGTCCGCAAGCATCTCGTTCCAGATGGATTTGAATTGTGCGGATCCTCCGCTGTACATCTTTGCTGCTTCGGGAGATGTCAGCCATCTGCCGAGCCCGCATTTCTCGGGATCAGTCTCTACCGTCAGCTGCCGGTCTCCGGCAAGCAGGGCATCTCTTATACTGGAGGCCCAGTTTAGATGTTCAATTTCCCGCTGTCTCAGCACCGAGGGAATTGTTATATCAGCCTGAACAAATTCCTTGTCTATCAGGGCTGCTGACTGGTGAAGGCGAAGATGAGGTTCTTCAATAGCCTTGAATAAGGGGGCAAGACTTGGCACTAGTGCCTCAGCCTCATTCCGGCCGTCGCCGTAGAGCCATTGCCCGAAAGCGCATTTATGATCATCAAGCTGTACATTCAGTTTTGTTACAGAATCGTCAGTCAGAAGCGAATTGACGTCCCCGGCCCAGTTCAGATGATCGATCTCCCTCTGTGCCAGCAGCCCGTCGAGTTTATTACCTTCGATTACAGTTTCTGCATCAGAAATTATTCCGGCGATCCCGGTCATGGAAATGAAAGCAGTTACAATGAGCAGGAGGAGAATCAGTCCAAAACCGAAAATCATTTTAAATGCCATGTTCCAATTTTTCATTCTTACCTCAATATGTTAAACATTGATTTATTAATTTAAATTATAGGGATCGGAAAATCGAAATGCAAACCATTAGAATAATTTTATATCTTTTTTTTTGATAACATTCCCTAAAAAAAGACATCCCCGGAGCTGCCGGGGACGTTCAAACGGTAATTCCTTATTTGTATAATTTGCGGTTACTCTTCAAGCAGAAACTGTTCCTGGTTGAGTTTGAAGAAATGAATCATATCGAGCAGGTTTTCCGACTGGCTGCTGAGCTCTTCGGACATTGATGAAACTTCCTCTGAAGCCGACGCATTCTGCTGGATTACATTATCAAGCTGGAGCATCGCTGAATTGATCTGTTCGGCACCGCTGTTCTGTTCATGCGATGAAGCGCTTATCTCTGCAACGAGCTCTGCAGTTTTGCGAATCCCCGGAACAATCCTCTGAATCTCTTCACCGGCTGAATTCGATTTCTGGACACTGATCCTTGCAAGCTCCTGGATCTCAAGGGCGGCCTTCTGGCTTGTCGCAGCAAGTTTTCCTACTTCAGCCGCTACTACAGCAAACCCCTTGCCCTGCTCACCTGCACGGGCAGCTTCTATTGCGGCATTCAGCGACAGAAGGTTTGTATTTCGCGCAATCTCTTCTATAATGCCAATCTTCTGTGCTATCTGGTTCATTGATTCAACAGCCTCGAGCACTGCAGCGCCGCCGTTTTCGATATCAACTGCAGCCTGTGAGGCAATCTCCTCGGTTTTTGCCGAATTATCGGTATTCTGCATTATATTGGCGCTCATCTGCTCTACTGAAGATGAGACCTCTTCCGCGTTTGCCGCCTGCTCGGTGGCCCCCTCCGACATCTGGATCGCGCTGTGAGCAAGCTGCTGGCTTCCCGACGAAACCTGCAGTGATGATTCCAGCACATTGGAAACTACATCTCTGAGCTTTTCCTGCATGGTTTGAAGCGAGTGCGCCAGCTCTCCTATTTCATCCTTAGCCCTTACATCTATTGCTGTATACAGTATTCCCTGTGAGATAGTTTCAGCAAATTTCGCAACCCTTAGCACGGGTGATGTTATCGAACCGGCAAAGACGAAAAATACAATAAATGCAACCGCAAAAGCCGCGGCAGAAATAAGAATCATCAGAAGACGAATCTGGTTCGAAGTCGAAAGAAAATCTGATTCTATCTGGGTAAGAAAAACTCCCCATCCCGTTAATTTTACTACCGCAAATCCGGCAGTTTTGGGTTCACCCTTGTAAATA
>QKCC01000229.1 GCA_003245835.1 Spirochaetales bacterium
ACTCTTTCCCTAAAAGACAATTTTCTATTGCGCCGCTTGGTATACCGTCGCGATCGCCAAGAATAATTACCTTCTTGCCTTCAAGCATCCGAATCACCTCCGAAATTATTTATCCGGCCGAACAGGCATGACATACCCGCTGTTTCGGCCTTCTCTCAGTCTAGCTGATTTAAAACAAAATCAAAAGTTTAAACTTTTGATTTTTCATTACATTTTATTTTGAAGTTTATTTACGACTGAATGTCGGAAATAAACTTCAGATTGAATCAGCCGTCAGCCAGACGGCTGATTCAATAAGGTACCCCCGCGAGACGGCCTATACCGCTCTGGTTAGCTCCGCAGTAAAATGCCGTAATAACATCAAGGGTCCTCTCTACATCCGCAGGCTCCGGGTCTCCGCCGGTTTCCTTGCGCAGGCGAAGGCAGTCGCCCCCGGCAACGCGGTCCACTGCAGGTATTGTCGTCGGCTTTTCGATAGAGCCGGTCGATACTACATACAATGCCTCGGGAACATCATCAACGAGCAGGATTCCCTCCCGTCCGTCTGGTCCGCCGAATTCAAATGTATAGGGAACAGCCTTGATGCCCCATTTCTCGCAAGTCTGCAGCGTCAGCATTGCATCGGTTGCCGCATTGCCGCCGCCTTCCCACGAGATAAGCACACCGTCGGCGCCGAGCCTTCGAACAAGGTTGGAGGCCAGGCTGGCAGCGCGCTGCTTCAGAAAATGGGAATCATTATGTCCGCGGTCGAATACTACGCCGACAAAATTCCATTTTGTACCATGACCGCGCGCGAGTTCCATCACCGCCGGCATGTTTGCCTGAATCCATGACGGGACCTTGAAGCAGGGCCATACATAATTGCCGCTGACCACACAGCCGTCCATCATTTCTGTCGGGTTCAGGTAGGTAGGAACTATGTTCCAGACTTCATGCCCGTAGAGGAAGGTATTGGAATAAACACCCTGGTTCTGGCACTGCGTCACATATGCAATCTTCGGCAGCGACGGATCGACTTCCTGATCAAAATCAAAAACCTCAATGCTTTCCGGTTCCAGTTCCCGAACAAGTTCGGCAATATAACGCGCGCACCTTATCCCCGCATTTCGTACGGAGTTATCGTATTCAACGTCGGAGGATTCCTTTACCATATCCATTCTGAGTATAAGGTTGAAAGTTTCCGAAAACGGTGAATAAGCAGCTGCGGGTCCCGTCATATCGACAATGGCATCGCGCGGATACAGCAGGGCGGACTTTCCGGCCCACGGAAGCTCGGCGCATTCCATAATTGCAAGGTTGGTAATCAGGTGGGTCCGGCCGTTTCCTGCAATTACAGGATCAGACATATGCCCCGGCATGAACTCACCGTCGCCTTCAACCTTTACGCCGGCCATTACCGTATCAAGCACATGTACAATCCGGGTATTCTCACCTGGTTTTACAATCTCGAGCTCGATTTTTTCAATATTATCGTTTTCATCCTGAGCCAGAATATAATCTTCGAGCTCTTTTTTATTAACTGTCAGGATCCCGTTTTTCAGAGATAAGGCGTCACCGAAGACGAGGTCCTTAATTTCAAAATAGCCTCTTTCAAGCTTCATCGCGGCCTCCGTTTAAGCTATGCTCACGTTAAAAATGGTCGGACCGTCAACGGCTGTGCTGACTGCCTCGAGGGCTTTTTCAACAAGACGTTTTCGGAATTCCATTTCACGATCCGCCGGAAGCGTCGGGTCGCCTACAGGATAGGGAATACCGCCGCCCGTGATGATTCGGCTTACGCCGACTGAACTTGCTACCGAGGGGATTGCTGTAATCAAAGCCGACGGAATCCCCGCCCGTTCAGCTTCTTTCTGCATCGTTGACACGCAACGGGTACAGGTGCCTCATGTGGAGGTGTAGATCGCCGCGCTGACCTGTCTCCTTTTCAGCTCCTCGGCAACCTCGGCCCCGAGCTTCTTGCTCATGGCCACGTTTGTGCCGATTCCGCAAAGCGCGAAATACTCATTAACCAGCTTTTTAAAGGTTCCCTGCTTTTCAAGCTCACGAAGTGCATCAAGCGGTACTACCCTGTCCGGGTCCGCGTCAACATAGGAGGAATCGAACCCGCCGTGTATACCCTTGAATTTCCCTGCCGGAAGTTCATCGAGACCTTCGATGGAATAGATTCCGAACGCATCGGCAAAGGCCTGCTTAAGCTTGTCGGGGTTACCGGCAGGAACCATCCCGCCGCCCGTAACGATCGCTATTGTAGCGTTCGGCATATCGGTAACAGGGGGAGCCGGGGGAACCTGTTCGAAGGTCCGCCTTGGGACCTCAGTTATAGGGTCTCCGCCGGAAAGCCTGTCTACGAGCATATTGAGCGCCCTGACTGCCGCGGGTTTCTCTACTATTTCATTATAGCGATAGCCCGACTGGATGTACCCGTCTTCAAGCGCGTTGCCGAGCTTTCCGTTCCGGCCGAGCTTCAGAAGCTTCTCTGACAGGACAGGAATTGCCTTCCTCATTCCTGCAGCCGTACCGGCAACAGGCAGGATGTAGACATCTTCCTTGTAGATTTCAACCGCCGGGTTTTCCCAGTACATTCCCGTAAGCGCAGGAATTCCCAGCTTTTTACGGCACAGCCGCGCAACAAGTCCGCAGGCTATTCCGTAACGGCCGGCATTGAACGCCGGACCTGCCAGAACAACGTCCGGTTTGACTTCAGCAATCAGCCGCTCGATCTCTGCCAGGGCCTCTTCCTGATTTTCATTAATAAAGTTGTCGCCGCACCATATTGTACGCACAATCTCTACCGAACCGGCAAGACTGGCAGCGATCCCCGTTCCGGGACCCTTCGGGCAGTCTTCGAAGGAAACCCCTACATGGGCTTCCTCCTCGGCGCCGATTCCGGCGAAAAACTGGTTAATATAATGCACAACTTTGATTGTCTCAGGCATAATATTTCCTTCTTAATCCAAAAATTTCAGGCTGAACTTTCAAAAATCCCTGATCTCTGAAAGTCCCTCCCCTATCTGTATCCGCCGAGCAGCAGTGCAAGTATCGCTTTCTCGGTATGCAGCCTGTTCTCGGCTACATCGTAGATTATACTCTTGTCGGAATCGAGGACTTCATTGGTTACTTCCTCGTTCCTTGCAATCGGCATCGGGTGCATAACCATAACATCCTTCTTGGCCATATTGACTACATCCTGGGTAACACACCACTTGTCCTTCAGCTTGAGTTTCTCAGCCTGGAATTCAGGATCAGCCTGAAAATGGTTCGAAACGCTCTTTGCCCATACTTCAGGAGATACCCATGAATATACATTTATGAAATCGGCGTCTTTCGCTGCCGATTCATAGTCGTGTACAACACTGACGCTTCCGCCTGAACCTTCGGCCCTGGCAATTGCCTCTTTCATATAATCCGGATGCGGCTCATAACCC
>QKCC01000308.1 GCA_003245835.1 Spirochaetales bacterium
TCAGGCTTCTCAGTTCCGTAATATGCAGACAGGTAACTCATGATCAGGTTTGCCACAAGGGCGCCGATGTCATAGGCAATCGGGCCGTAGAAAGCGAATTCAGGGTCAATAACCTTCGTCTGCGAGCTGTTTACAAAGATTGATCCTGTATGCAGGTCTCCGTGCAGCAGTGCCTGCGCATTATTCATAAAGTCGAACTTCAGCTTTGCAGCTTCAAGCGCAAGCTTCGGATCATCGACTATATTCTTTTTATGGAATTCGACCAGGTTTTCTTCCATATTATTTCGGGCACCGACATTGAAGGGTTCCGAGTAAACCAGGTCTTCGGTAATTTCACAAAGTTCGGGATTTATAAAGCTCTTTACATAGTCCTTCTTTTCCTTATGTTCCATCACCACGTCCGAAGTCAGCAGAAGTGTCTTAACCATAAAATCCGACATCTGCTCGACAAAATGCGGATATATTTCACGCTCGATCAGGCCGTAACGCATGATCTTATAATCAGACAGATCTTCCATTACCATGCAGCACATATCGCCGTCATACAGGTACAGCTCAGGAACAAGACCGTCTGTAAGCTTATATTCAATATTCAGAATGCGGCTTTCAATCTCACCGCGCCCTATATCGAGGGGCCAGTCTTCGCCTGCTGCCCTTACGTAGGGAAGCGACTGCTTCACAATAATACTCTTATCGTTTTTAGCGTCCCGGACTCTGAAAACAAGGTTCAGGTTGCCGTCTCCGATTTCGGTACATTCGAACTCAGCATCTTTCGCAAAAAAATCAAGTTTGCCGTTTACATAATCAATTACAGTTTCATTATCAAGCTCATAGTAATTTTCCATCCGGAATTACCCCTTTTTCTTGTAATAAGTAAGGCCGAGGCCGAGTATAAGTACGATACCCTTAACGATATTCTGTGAGTAATATGGAAAACTCATCATAACGAGGCCGTTCATCAAAATACCTACAAGCAGCGCTCCAAGGAGTGTTCCGAAGGCATTCGGCTTGCCGGCGCCGAGAACTGAAAAACCGATAAAGGCCGCAGCAACAGCGTCCATCAGGTAGGTACCTGCAGCGTCTACTTCACCGGAACCAAGTCTTGCACAGAGAACGAGTCCCGCAATCGCTGCGATGATACCTGAAAGCACATATGCCAGCGTTCTGTATTTTTTTGTCGGAATACCTGAAAGCCTTGCAGCTTCCTCGTTTCCGCCTGTCATATAAAGGAACCGTCCGTGCTTTGTCCGGTTCAGAAAGATATGTACAATTATTGCTATTGCCAGCATTATAAATACAGGGATAGGAATCTGCAGGAACTTGGCTTGTCCTATTGCCTTGAAACCTTCACTCATAAGCCCGGGAGCTACCCCGCCTTCGAGCATCGGCATGTAATTGTAGATAGCGGACCCGCCCTGGAAGGTAATCGAGACACCCGTAATGACAAACATCATTGAAAGCGTTGTAAGCATGTCCGATATACCGAGTTTGATAATAAGGAACGAGTTAACAAGACCTATGCCTGCCCCGACGACAATCGGAACTATAATTGCGATTGCCGGATGAAGCTGCCATATAATCATTATCTTTGCCGCAATTACAGCGGCAAAGGATGCGGTAGCAGCAGTGGACAAGTCGAAACCGTCAACAGTAAGCGACATTGTCATCGCAAGTGCAATAAGACAAACTATTGATACGGAACGGAAAATGTTGGTCATATTTCCGAAAGTGAACCAGTTTTCAACTGACACTGAAAAATAGATGATTGCAATAATTGTAACCAGGATGGTTCCGTACCTGTACAGGAATCCGAAAATATCAAAATTCCCTTTACTGTCCGTAATAGCGAACATACTCTTTAATTTATTCATCTCTTCCTCCGCCGGTAGAGTATAACAACAACTCTTCTTCGTTAGTATTTTTAGTCACAAGCTCCGCTGCCACGGTGCCGTTGTACATCACATAAACCCTGTCGGTCAGACCGAGTATTTCACTGAATTCACAGGTTGCATAAATAACACCCTTCTTCTTAGCTACAAGGTCACCGATCAGTTTATAGATTTCGGCCTTAGAGCCGACATCGACACCCTTTGTCGGTTCATCGAACATGAAAATGTCGGCGTCCGAGATCAGCCATTTACCGATTGCAACCTTCTGCTGGTTTCCGCCTGAAAGCTTGGCCACAAGCTGCTTTTCGCTTGGGGCCTTAATGCCGACGGTTTTTATCGTCTTTACGGCAGATTCTTTTATCATGCCGCTGTTCATAAAAGGTCCGTTACAGTATTTTTCGAGGGTCGGAAGGGTTGAGTTCGTTTCGATTGACTCATGGACCAGGATACCTTCCCTTCTGCGTTCTTCAGGAACAAGCGCAAATCCGCTTTTAACGGCTTCAGCCGGCGTCTTCGGTGAAACCGGTTTGCCGTTCAGAAGAACCTCACCGGAATCACGGGAGGTCGCGCCGAAAAGCAGTTTGACAAGTTCGGTTTTACCGGCACCTACAAGTCCTGAAATCCCGACAATTTCGCCTGCGTTGACGTGCATATTTACGTTCTCAACGCCGCCCTCGCCGCTCAGGTTACTTACTTCAAAAATCTTCCCGCCTATCTCGACCTCGTGCTTCGGGAAGGTACTTTCGAGTTTTCGTCCGAGCATTTTTTCAACAATACTGTCGATTGTCTGTGTTTTGACATCATAGGAGCCGACGAGTTGTCCGTCCCTGAGCACAGTAATTTTTTCACATATTCTAAAAATTTCATCGAGCCTGTGAGAGATGAAGATTACACTCACACCCCGTTTTTTTACAGTTTCAACTATTTCAAAAAGTTTATCGGTTTCTTCAACACTCAGGGGAGCCGTAGGCTCATCCAGAATGAGATATTCGGCCTCATGAAAAACCGCGCGGCCTATCAGTACCATCTGTTTTTCAGACAGAGTCAGTTCGCTCACAAGCCTGTTCACATCTATGTTCAAGCCGAGCTTTTTCATTGTTTCTTTTGCTTTGCGCTGGATAAATCCCCAGTCGATAAAAATCTTTTTCTGTTCGCCAATCAGATAATCCATCATGATATTTTCCGCAACGGAAAGGTGCGGAATCAAAGCGGTATCCACTTCCTGATAGACTATAACGATGCCGTTCTTTTTGGCATCCATTGGATTATGAATCTCGATCTCCTGACCGTTTATAAAGATGCCTCCGGCTGTATTTTTATAAACACCCGCAAGAACCTTCATCAGTGTGCTTTTTCCGGCACCGTTCGCACCTATAAGGGCATGAACTTCTCCGGTTTTCACCGAGAAGTCAACGCTGTCCAGTGCTTTTACCCCGGGGAATTCCATTGAAATCCCCTTCATTTCCAAGCCCTTAGAATCCATATTCCCAAACCACCTAATAATAGAAGCCGACAGCCCCGATTCAGAACGCACAACTCACCCCTGCCGTAATAACAGCTTATAATGCCCAGGTATGATCTGTAAAGTTTTAATGTGAGCGCTCAGAAGAACACTATCGGTTAATCGGCGGGAAGAGGATTAACCCTTCCCGCTTTTTTAATCGCCGAAAAAGGATTTCGGCCGGTCAATTTACTTGGAAGCTGCGAGTGCAACCATCCAGTCTTCAAGAAATTCGTCGGTTGATCCCCATCCTGCATAGAATTCAGCAAGGTCAGCCATCTGCAGAGGTCTTTCCTTGATTGTCGGAAGATCAGCAGCCTTAACAAGCACCGGAGTCAGAGAATAGTATCTCGGAAGCGGCTGGCCGGTGATTGCAAGCATTGCAAGTCTTACCTGAACAATACCGATAACAGTCGGGTCTACAGCTGATGAAGAAATCCAGATTTCAGGATGTGTCTGCATCATTGCAAGGTCCTGGTCTGACATATCAACAGAGAACAGCGGAAGAGTTTTGCCTGAAGCAAGGATAGCGTTGTAGAAACCCTTTGCGTATTCATCCCATACAGCGTAAACGGCATTGATTTTGTTGTTCTTGTCGGCATCGAGGATAGCTTCAAGTGCAGTCTGTGATTTTGACATTACGCCTGAAGTTCCAAGGTCGATTGTTTCAGCAACTTTGATACCGGTGTATGTAGGAAGAATTCCGCCTTCCCATATTCTGTGTCTTTTGTCTGTCGGGGGAACGTTTGCAACCCTGTTGTAAACAACATTGGCTTCTCCGTCCATGTATGTAACAAGAGACATCTGGGAAAGGAGTCCCATCATAAGGTCATACTGATCCATTGCTACAAGCATGCCGGCAGGTACATCTGACGGAATATCAAAATCGTTATCAAAAACAATTACAGGTATGCCCGCTCTAAGTGCCTTGTTGATAGAAGCCTGGAGGGCATCTTTCTTTCCGTGTGAAGTAAGAATCGCATCTACACCCTGGGTTACTGCATTCTCGATACCTTCAGCCATAGCCTGCAGGTCGTTGTTTGCATCAATAACATTGACTTCGATACCATACTTTGCGGCTTCGTTCTTAACACCGTTGATATGCATGGTCATATGAGTTCCTGTTCCCCATTCTTTGACCAGTGCAATCTTGATCTTCTTGTCTGTATTGAACGGTGCAGGAATATCGCCGGTTGCTACAGCGGCGGGAGCAGCTGCTTCAGCTTTTTCCACCACAACCTTTTCTTCGGTTTTTCCTCCGCTGCAGGCAACAAGACCCATAACGAGAAAAACAGCTAACAGCACAGTAATTAATTTTTTCACATTTCCTCCTTCTTCGTCTTCGAATTTAAGAAAATTATTTCATTGCGCTTCATTCAGGATAACATAAAATCATATTTTGTCAACAAATTTCGCTTTATTTACACTTATTTTGCATTTATATGATTTTTTTTGAAACTTGATAAAAATATAGTAGTGTATTTCAGCAATTTTCACAGTTTTGGGACTTGTTTTTTAGTAAATTCAAAAATTTTCAGGTTTAAAAAGCAGCAACAGGTATCAGTTTATTTCAACAGAATAGATATTTTCCAGTTCAAGGTACCTGTCATCAATGTCGCCGGCTACGATAATTGTATCAAAATCGCCGGGAGCGGCAAAAGAAAACTTGGAATTCTTCCCGAGTTTGGTTGAATCGAGAATAAGGTATGATTTAGTTGAACGCTTGATTGCGACCCGGTTGATCTCTGCTACGCCGGCTTCAGAAGTCATTGCACCCCGCTCCAGCGAGAAACCCGATGCTCCTATAAAGCATTTATCGAAATTCATCTGCTCAATCTGCTTGATGGCGTCATAGCCGACGACAACAGCTATATTATTCAGGAGCATCCCGCCGAGCAGCAGGCTGTTGATTTTGTATTCCATCAGTTTTTCTATATGGTGAACACCGTTTGTTACTACAGTAACATCCTTCCCGCTCAGGTTTGCAAACATCCAGTTTTCGGTGGTACCGGGCCCGACATAGATAAACTGCCCGTCGTTCACAAGGGTGGCGGCGTATCCGGCAACAATCTCTTTCATATCACGGTTGAGCGTTATCTTTTCCTTGATATTTCTTTCATCGACGTTGACCTTTATCTTCGCTGCTCCGCCCTGCAGCAGCTCAACCTGGCCTTCTTCTTCAAAAAGCTTCAGGTCCCTTCTGACAGTTGCAAGAGATACGCCTGCATATTCAACAAGCTCGTCAAGATACACTAATTCCTTTGTATGAAGTAATTCAAGCATCTTTTTTCTGCGGATGTATGGTATCATTGACAGCCCCCTTATATTTAATAATTACAATACTTTTCTTAATTTGTCAAACATTTTCATTTTTTATGAATATTCGTGAAATATAATGCAACACACAGGAGCCCAGCAGCTTCCCTGCCGCCCGATATTTATCGGTCATCGGCCGAAACTGTACTTGATTTTAAACGCTTATATGCGTATTATGGTAGCTATATTTTTTAGAAATATCAGCCTGTGTCCGAAAAGACACAGCCAACAATTTCAAATATCAGGAGGAAAGGATGGGTTTAAACCTCGTCGTTCTTGTTAAGCAGGTGCCGGATACAGCAAATATTACCGGCGAAGCTATGAAAGAGGATGGAACTGTAAACAGGCAGGCTCTTCCGGCAATTTTCAACCCGGAAGATCTGCATGCACTTGAAGCTGCCCTTACGGTAAAGGATCTCGTTCCCGGAACAAGGGTAAACGTTATTACAATGGGTCCCCCGCCGGCGGTTCAGGTCCTTAAAGAATCACTCTACAGGGGAGCTGATTTTGTCGCTCTTATTTCAGACAGAAGATTCGCAGCCGCCGACACACTGGCTACTTCATATGCTCTGAAATGCGCAATCGAGAAAATAGGAAATGTTGATATAGTTTTCTGCGGAAGACAGGCAATTGACGGCGATACAGCCCAGGTCGGTCCCCAGACAGCCGAGAAACTCGGTATCAACCAGATCACTTGTGTATCAGAAATCAACAACATCGATGAAAACAAAAAGCTCATTGAAGCCACACGATCAATCGAAGGCGGCTTTGAGATGGTACGCTCCGGATTCCCGGTTCTTATGACCTTCACCGATGAAGGCTTCGTTCCGCGTCCGCCTTCAGCAATCAGAATGCTCGCATACAAGAACGCATCAACTGATGTTTCTTCGGAAGCATTTGACGAAAGCTATATGGATGGAGCCTCCGGAGCAAGCTCAAATGTGGCGCTCTGGGATATTGAATCCATCAATGCCGATGTAGAAAGCTGCGGCCTTTCAGGTTCACCGACCAAGGTTAAAAAGATCCAGTCGGTAGTTCTGAAAGCAGGCGACATAAGGATGGTCGACAATACAGCCGGTGGAATCGCAGAGATGGTTCACGAGCTGATAACCGATCATACAATAGGTTAAGGAGAGACAAGTGAGCAATAAAAACACAGTAATGGTCTTTATCCAGCAGGACGACGGCATTGTTGCCGATGTAAGCCTTGAACTTGTTTCGAGAGCAAGGGAACTTGCGGATGAACTGGGCGTCAAAGTCTCTGCCGTACTTGCCGGAGACAAGCTCGAATCAGAAGCTAAAAGAGTAATCACCTACGGAGTAGATGAACTCTTTCTTATAGAAGACAAGCGTCTTGCACACTACACCCCGGTTCCGTACACCAAGGTTGTAAAGGACGTAATCGAAACCCAGCAGCCGCAGATTGTTCTGTACGGAGCAACAACCACAGGCCGCGACCTTGGCCCCCGGATTGCTTCAAACCTTAAGGTCGGGCTTACAGCGGACTGTACCGATCTTCAGATTGGCGATCACAGTATCCGCGACACCGAATACAAGAACATTCTTTATCAAATCAGGCCGGCATTCGGCGGAAACATCATAGCTACAATCGTTTCCCCGGAAAAAACACCCCAGATGGCAACTGTCCGTGAGGGCGTTATGAAAATGGCCGAACCTAATCCGGACTTCAAGGGCAAAATCACAAAGGTTGATTCTAAACTCGAGGATTCCGACTGCCTTACAGAGATCATCAAACGCATCCGTGAAGAAAAGTCTGTAAATCTGAAAGGCGCACAGATTATTGTTTCAGGCGGAATCGGCGTCGAAACCAAAGAAAACTTCAAGCTGATTGAAGAGCTTGCACATGTTCTCGGCGGAGAGGTCGGAGCATCCCGCGCCGCTGTTGACGCAGGCATCGTAAGCAAGGAGCACCAGGTAGGTCAGACCGGAACAACTGTCAGACCGAGGCTTTACATTGCATGCGGAATATCCGGCTCCATCCAGCACAGGGCGGGAATGGCGGAATCATCCAAGATCATTGCAATCAACACTGATCCGGAAGCTCCAATCTTCCAGATTGCCCATTACGGTATTGTCGGCGACCTGAAAGAGGTAATTCCTCAGTTCATCAAAGCATACAAGGCCAAGGCATAGGCGAAGGGGAAGTAAATGGAAAACTTTTTAAAAGATAACGAAGATATACTGTTTCACCTTAAGCACCTTGATCTGGACCAGATCATCACTCTTAAGGAAGACAACTTTGCAGAGAAGGATATATTTGCCCACGCACCGAAGGATATTGAAGACGCAAAGGATTCATACACAAAGATCCTCGAGCTGATTGGTGAAATCGCAGGCGAATACATGGCCCCCGTAGCCGCGGAAGTAGACGAAGAGGGCGTTAAGCTCATCAACGGCGAAGTGGTTTACGCAAAGGGTACGCAGATGGCGCTCGATATGCTTGCAAAAGCCGACCTTATGGGCCTTGCCAATCCGCGCAAATACGGCGGACTGAACTGTCCTGTAACCCTGATGTCGATTGCCGGCGAAATAATGAGCCGTGCCGACGGTTCATTCCTGAACTTCGGTCTGCAGCAGGATATTTCCGAAACACTGAACAAATTCGGCTCCGAAGAGCAAAAACAGAGAATAATTCCGATACTTGCAAGGGGCGAAGAAACATCATCGATGATCCTTACCGAACCCGATGCCGGTTCAGACCTTCAGGCTGTTACGCTTCGCGCCCACCAGGGCGACGACGGAAGATGGTACCTCAACGGCGTAAAGCGCTTCATAACCAACGGAAACGGAAAAATAGGTCTTGTTCTTGCCCGTTCCGAGGAAGGCTCGAAGGGTGCAGGCGGACTGTCTTTCTTCCTTTATGAACGCGACGAACACATGACAATCAGGCGCGTCGAAAACAAGCTCGGTATCCACGGTTCACCGACCTGCGAGCTTCAGTTCAACAACGCTCCCTGTGAACTTGTCGGCCAGAGAAGGCGCGGACTTACAAAATACACAATGTGGCTTATGAACAGCGCCCGTCTTATGGTTTCAGGCCAGGCAACCGGTATTGCGGAAGCGGCCTACCGTGAAGCATATAAATACGCAAACGAGAGAATCCAGTTCGGAAAACCGATTATCGAGTTCCCGCCCGTATTCGAAATGCTGACCGAGATGAAAATCGCTGTCGAGGCAAGCAGGACCCTGCTTTACGAAACATCACGCTTTGTCGACCTGAAGGAATGCCTCGAGCATATATCCGAGACCCAGCCGGAACGCGCTTCGGAACTGAAAAACGACCTGAAGACATACACAAGGCTTGCAAACCTGTTCACGCCGATGACGAAACTGCATAACACGGAAGCTGCGAACAAGGTAGCCTACGATGGCATCCAGATTCACGGCGGTACAGGCTACATGAAGGAATTCAATGCTGAGCGCCACTACCGCGATGCAAGAATTACCAACATCTACGAAGGTACTTCACAGCTGCAGGTAGTTGCCGCAATCGGCGGTATAATTACCGGCACAGCGTCGAGGTATATTGAGGACTTCATCGAAAATGAAGACTTCGGTCACTGCACGGCACTTCTGGAGCAGGTTAAAAAAGCGCAGCTGAACTTCGAAAAGACCCTGATTAAGATCAAGGAAATTACAGACGAGGAAGTTGTAACCTATCATTCAAGAAGACTCGTCGAGATGGCTACCGATATTGTAATCGCTCTGCTGTTCATGAAGGACGCAAAGCATTCCGAGAGGAAGCTGCAGGTCGCCGAAACCTTCATTGCGAAGATGGTAACAAGAGTTGCGATGAATATGAACTTTATTATAAGCGAAGAATCAACGCTGCTTAAAAACTACAACAGCATAATAAACGCTTAATCGTAATCCGGTTATTCGGCGGGAGTTTGAATCGCAGGGTTCAGACTCCCGTTTTTTTTACAGGAAAGCTTATACTGGAGACTACTCCGGAAGAACTGCTGTTTCTTGTTACTTTTCCGCCCAGCTGCTGTGCGAAAACATCCATCATCCTGAACCCGAGGGGGCTTGCGCAGCCTTCAAATGCCTCACCTTTCTCAATTATACCAGGGCCGTTATCTGAAACCAGAATCTCCGCGCTCTCGCCCTTTTTTTTGAACCCGACTGACAGTACATGCCGTCCGGATCTGTTGAAAGCGTATTTAACAGAGTTTGTGACAAGCTCGTTGATTATCAGTCCTATAATTATAGTATCGTCGGGACTAAGTTCGATGTCGTCAAGATCATAATCCACGATAATATTCTCAACATTTACACCTGATACGATGTAGTCGACAAGGTCACGGATATAACCGCTGATATGGGTAATCCTGTTTATTCCTGCCTGGTAGAGCTTTTCATGAACAAGCGAGACAGCTTCGATCCTGTTTATAATCTGGTCGGTAACCTCGCGGTCTGCATCACTGCAGAGGTTCTCCGATTCAAGGCGGATTATTCCGCTTATCATCTGAAGATTGTTTTTAACCCTGTGGTGAACCTCTTTCAGAAGCATATCCCGAACTTCGAGGGCTTCTTTCAAATCGGAAATATCAATATTCATTCCGACTATACCAAGCACCTGGTCATCATCCTTAATAGGTGCAATGATATTCCTGTAGATCTTTCGCTGGCCATCCATCAGATACTCAATCTCACCCTTTACAACCTCTCCTGCAAGGGCACGCTTTGTCGTCTCGAGCCACTTCTTTGTAGTTAAGGGATCGGCGCCCACCTCATCAGGTCTGGTCCCTTTGACGTCTCCCCAGAGGGCCTTGCTGATGCTGTTCTGCATATAGGTATGGTTTTCGGCGTCGTTGATCCAGAAATCAAACGGCAGACTCTCGAGGGCGGTGCTGAGCATAAGCCTGCTCTTCCTTAGCTTCTCCTCTATTTCGATACTGGAGGATCCGTTTTTAATTATCAGCCAGAGATGTTCCTTCTCTTCATCTATTGTACAGTTTACACTAATCTGTACATCCAGGACCGGTCCCGTCACAACAAGCAGTTCGCCTGAAAATGTACGCTCAAGTTCGCTGCATCCGCAGCTGCTATATGCAGAATGTATTTTAGCAACTGTAAAACTATCAAAAAGCAGATCTATCGCAACGCCCTCAAGTTCAGACCGGCTGAGGCCGGTAAGCACTGAAACCGCCTTGTTTGTTTCAATAATACAGTAATCGCTGTCGAGAAGAATAAAACCGTTATCGCACATTGAAAGGAATTTCTCGTGCATTTTTTTGCGTGACATACTTAAATTATATGAAAAAAAAACCAAAAATCAAAAAAATAATGGATATATAGTACTTTTTTTATAAAGTTAATCAGCCCGGAGTACCCGGGCTCAGGACCCAGAATCTATTTATCTATCTTCTTCGGCCGAAGATTCTCAGCAGAAACAGGAAAATATTTATAAAATCAAGATACAGTTTCAACGCTCCCATGATCGACAGCCTTATGTAGTTTGTTTCATCGGCTGAGCCGCTGAACTGTCTGCTCATAGCCAGTATACGCTGTGTATCCCAGGCTGTCAGTCCCATAAAGACTGCAATACCGACATATGAAATCAGGTAATACACAGCCGGACTCTTAAGGAAGAGGTTTATTACTGAAGCTATGATAATACCAATCAGTCCCATCAGCAGGTAGTGACTAATCCCCTCAAGACTTCTCTTTGTTGTAACCGCATAAAGACTCATGGCGCCGAATGCCGCGGCCGTAGTAAGAAAAGCGAGTGCAATTGTTGCACCTGTGTATGCCAGGAAAATAAATGAAAGCGTGATGCCGTTGAGAATCGCGTAACCTGCGAATGCTGCGGTTGCCGCCGTTGTGCTCATCTGCATGATCCGTCGTGAAAGATAGATAACAAGAGCAAATTCTCCTACAATCGCACCGATATACAGAAGCGGGTTGCTCATGAAAGCCCGCATCAGAGCGGTATTGCCGGAAAACCACCAGGCAACAGCCCCGGTAAGCGCAAGGCCGGCTGTCATCCATACATAAACATTCTTTATTATGCTTCTTTCCCGCACTGCGGCAGGATCAAAATAACCTTCATATTGACTCATTATTGCTGCTCCTTATCAAAGTCTAATGTAATATTTATACCAAATGCCCCAAACGTCAAGCAAACTGAGATTATTTTACATAGTTTACATTCGGATTCATCTGAAATGCAGTAGTGTTCAATTCGGCAACAGATTTGAGCCGCAGATTGCGGGATACTGCTCCGTTCAAAAATTTGTTGTCTCTGCGCCTCGCCTCCGGCTCAGCCGAGACTGCTTTGAAGTCTTCCGACCTTTTTTGGGCGGTGCAGGCTTCTGTAATCTGCCGCTTACGGAAGTCTGCTGCCGAATTGCATATTACTGCTAGAATTCTATGAAATCAGAATCAAGATCATCAGGCGGCACGGCCTCAGATTTTGGTTTGGACTTCACCTGCGGAGGAGGTATCTGCTTCTGCACTTCACCGCTCTTTTTGGAAGCCTCTTTTGGTGCTGCCTTCTTCGCAGGCACTACCGGCTTTGAGGGCTGGAGAACTGCGGCAGTCCGTTTGTCCGGCGGGTTCTTCGCTGCGGTCCTTGGTGATTGCCGATCAATCTTGAAAAAGCTGATCATATCACGCAGCTGTTCTGCCTGGCTCGTCAATTCCTCGGACATAGCCGAAGCTTCCTCAGCCGATGCAGCATTCTGCTGTATTACCTGATCAAGCTGCAGCATGGCCTGGTTGATTTGTTCGGAGCCGGTGTTCTGTTCATTACTCGAAGCGCTTATTTCGGACACCAGATCGGCTGTTCTGCGGATATCCGGTATTATAGCCTTAATCTTTTCACCTGCAGTATTTGCCTTGCTTACGCTCTTGTTCGCTATTTCAAGAATATCCGAAGCCGCCTGCTGGCTTACTGCAGCGAGCTTTCCAACCTCGTTCGCAACTACGGCAAAACCCTTTCCGTGTTCTCCGGCACGTGCAGCCTCAATCGCAGCATTCAGCGACAGAAGATTTGTCTGCCGCGCTATCTCTCCGACGATATTAATCTTTTCGGCAATTTCATTCATTGCCCCGACAGCCTCCAT
>QKCC01000038.1 GCA_003245835.1 Spirochaetales bacterium
GAACCCGCTTTACGGAGCATCGATGTCTTATTTCCCGACAATGGGCGGCGACGCTATTGTAATGGCCAAAGACATCCTTCGCGGCGGCTCATTCAAGAAAGACAACATTTCCGAGACAATCATTGTTACCAAGGACAATGTTGCGAAGTATCTGAACAACGCTTACTAGGATCTATTGAATAGATCTGTATAAAATCATTTAATGAAGGTAGACGGCGGCTGATGCTGCCGTCTACCCGAAAAGAAAGAAAAGACCAAAAATAGTATAACAGGTTTTAAGGATAATTTATGCCGGGCGAGAATAAACCACTGTATTCAAAAATAGAAGAAGCTGTGAAGGATGAGATAAAATCAGGGATCTATAAGCCCGGTGATCTTCTTCCCACCGAAGAGGATTTTACCAGGCAGTATAACGCAAGCAGAACGACAGTACGTACAGCCCTGGCTAATCTTGAAAAACAGGGTTACGTGTGGAGAAGACAGGGGAAGGGTTCTGTTGTAAAAGAACTAAAATCTGCACAGAACCTGAATTACCTGAGTTCTCTGACGGAATCGCTTGAAGCCCGCGGAATGAGCGTTACTACCGGAATGCTTTCAATTACAGAGGTTCTGCCTCCGCAGAAAGTACGTGACGAGATTGATATTCCTGAAGGCGAAAAGGTTTTCTGTCTTCAAAGAACAAGAATCGCAGATGACGTTCCGGTAGCATATGTAAATAATTATATAATTAAATCAATCGCACCGGATCTGGATAAAAAAAAGAATCTGCTGGAAATTCACGGCCTGTATTATGTTCTGGAAACTGAGTATAACCTTCAAATCGAAAGCTGTATCGAAACAATAAACACCTATATCAGCGGACCCATGGAAATGGAATTACTGCAGCTTGATAAACAGCAGGCACTCTTTCTGAGTAAAAGAATAACAAAACTGAGTGACGGAAGGACCTTTGAATACGTTACGTCGATGATCCGGGGCGACATGCATCAATACACAGTTTTTCTTAAAGACCGGAAGATCCTTGAATAGCAGACAGATTATCAGCGGTGATAATTTACATTTCAGGTGTTTGGTGCAAGTCCCAAATGGAATATGAAAATCCTGTGAGCTTCTCTGGCAATTTTGAATAAGCCGGCAAATCTGAATAAAGACCTGTGCTTTTTCGGCAGGAGATGCAGGTATCTGCTGTCTGTAAGATAAAGAGTTTCGATGAATTCGGCTGTTTTTGAGTAATTCATAATTTTTTCAGGCGCATCAACTCCCCATTTAACAACAGCATTAGTCTTTTTCAGAGATGTATGTTTTCCGGCTCTTTCGGCCGTTATTGTGGAATAGGCATCAAAAATTATTGTACAGTTACTGTATTCGCACTCAAGTTTGCTGAAGAGTGCTTTAATTTCCTCTTCGGAAAGATACATGAATAATCCTTCAGCGATGACAAGTACATTGTCCCGGCTCGAAACTACGGAGTCCAGCCAGCTCATGTCGGTAACTGAGGAGGAAATATATTTAAAAGTTTCACTCTCGGTGAATATCTGTTTTTTTATATCTGTAACTTCAGGGAAGTCCAGATCGTACCAGATCGCTGTTCCCGGGTTAAGTCGAAAATATCTGGCGTCGAGTCCGCAGCCTATATGAAGAACCATCGAATCAGGGTGTGTTTTCAGGAAATTATCAGTATAGTCATCAATTATGGCTGCTCTCAGTGAAAGCATAACCTGTGTTTTAGTCTGTATTTTGAGCTTGGAAAAGTCATATTCAAACATTTTAACTGAAGCTTCGGCGTACGGGTCATGAAAAATGCCTGCCCTGCTCATCATCGCTTTTCCGTAAAGAGGGATGAGCAGGGTTTCCATTTCTTTTTGCAGATTTATCTTCATCTTTTTCTCTGTCGGGACTGTGCGGTTAAACTTTGAATCTGCCTATCTCGTTTTCCATCGCTTTAATATTCTCGTTGGTTGCATCGGTGATCGAGGCAAGCTCGTTGGAGGCATTACTTATCTGAAGTGCTCCTGCCGCCATTTCGTCCATGCTGCCCAGTACTGTTGCTGATGTGCGGCTTAGTTCCTCCATTGCCTTGAGTGCATCATCGGCGCCCCTGTTAACGGATGTTGCCATCTCCTTCACTTCCTGGCCAATATCATTTATGCTCGAAAGTGCCTGAAGTGTCTGGTCAGAGCCGACGCGCTGTTCAGCCATGGCTCTTTCAATCTGCTTTACCAGAACGGCGGTTGCATCTATTTCCCCGGTGATCGATGTAAATACTGCTTCCGAATCCTTTGAGGCGGTTACAACTTCCGAAATTGTGTTGCTGATCTTTCCGAGTTCAGCGCCGATCTGCCTTGACTGCTCGGCAGAGGTTTCGGACAGCCTCCGTATTTCGTCAGCAACAACCGAGAACCCTTTTCCTGCTTCACCTGCGTGGGCTGCTTCTATTGCGGCGTTCATCGCAAGAAGATTTGTCTGTGATGCGATTCCTGCTATCACTTGGTTTGCTTCCATCAGCAGTTCAGACTGCGATGCAATTTCGCGGACACTGGAGTCCACTGCAGCCTGTTTTATTTTCCCCTGTGAAGCCGCATCGGTTAAAGTATTGAATTTATCCGCCATCAATTCTACTGAGTTTGTAACTGAAGCAATATTGCTGACCATCTGCTCGACTGCCGCAGCTGATTCAATGCTTCCGCTGACCTGGGATTCTATAAGGGCTTCGAGTCTGGAAATCCCGGAGGCCATGGTGTTCATCGCGTCTGATGCGGTTTTTGTACTCTCAGTCTGATGGGACGACTGGCGTTTTACGCCTTCAATATTAGCCAGAATTTCATTGATTGCGCTTGCTGTTTCGTACGACCCGGTAGACAGTCTCTCTCCGATGCTTCCGAGCGAGCTCTGCGTATTTTTCAGAGAACTTACGATTCCATGCAGTTTTTCTATAAAAAGATTAAAATCTTCAACCATCTGTCCGATTTCGTCGTTTCTTTTTATCTCTATTTTTTTGGTAAGATCACCTTCCCCGCTGGCAATGTCGCGGATTGCGTCGGCTGTGAGCCTGATGGGACGTGCAAAAGCCGATCCTATTATGAAGGCGATCACCAGACCCAGCGCTACCGCGCCGAACCCGACAATATTGAAAACATTTTGCAGCTTTTTCAAAGGCGCCAGCAGGGTGTCTGCCGGTGCTGTAATACAGACACTCCAGCCGTATTTCTTTATCGGGTAAAAACCTGCAACCTTTGCTGAGTTGTTGAAATCATAAAGTCCGATGCCGGCTTCGCCGTTGATCATTCTTTGCGCTACATCGGCCAGGGGCTGCAGGGCCGGGTTTTCTTTGGCAAGTTCAAAGGCGGTTTTATTGTTTATAACCTGCTGAATATCAGTATGGGCAATAGGAAGGCCGGTTGAAGACAGCACATAGTTTGATGA
>QKCC01000151.1 GCA_003245835.1 Spirochaetales bacterium
ACGCCCTGTTACCCTGAAGTAGCCGTCCGCGTCCTTTATACCGAGATCACCGGAATGCAGCCATCCGGTTTTATCTACGCAGGCGTCGGTTGCTTCCTGGTTCTTATAGTACCCTTTCATTATGTTGTAGCCGCGGCAGCAGAGTTCACCCTGCTCTTCCACTCCGCATTCTGCACCTGTTTCAGGGTTAAGCACCTTGACCTCGACGCCGGGAAGTTCGCGTCCTACGGTACCGACCTTTTTCTCGATGGGGTCATCGGTAACTGTCTGCGTCATTACGGGTGAAGACTCCGTAAGGCCGTAGGCTATTGTTACATCTGTCATATGCATCTTTTCAACAACCTGCTTCATTGTTTCCATTGGACACGGAGAACCCGCCATAATACCGGTTCTGAGGCTTGAAAAGTCGAACATATCGAACATCGGATGATTAAGCTCGGCTATAAACATAGTAGGCACTCCGTACAGAGCAGTACACCTTTCTTTCTGCACCGAAGCCATTACCACCAGCGGATCAAATTTTTCGATTGGTACCAGGGTAGCTCCATGGGTAATAATTGCCATTACCCCGAGAACGATTCCGAAACAATGAAACAGCGGAGGCGGAAGACAAAGAATGTCATCCTCAGTGAATTTCTGACACTCGCCGATGTTGTAGCCGTTGTTTAGAATATTGTGATGCGTGAGCATTACACCTTTCGGGAAGCCGGTGGTGCCTGATGTATACTGCATATTTACAACATCATGGCAGCTGCAGCTGTCGAAAGCTTTTCGCAGCTCAAGATTATCAATATGCTGTCCGAGCAGCAGCAGTTCCTGGGTGTTGTACATGCCGCGATGCTTCTGCTGACCTATAAAAATAACATTGCGCAGGCAGGGGAATTTTTCTGATTTCAGTGCCCCTCTCTGACAGGTTTTAAGCTCCGGAACAAGTTCATTGACAATCTGAACGTAATCCGTGTCCTTGTGGCTGTCGATCAGGCAAAGCGTATCAAGGTCCGCCTGCCGCACAAGGTACTCAAGTTCGTGGCTTTTGTACTCTGTATTGATTGTGACAAGAACCGACCCTATTTTTGCTGTTGCGAACGCGAATGTCAGCCAGTCGGGAACATTTGTTGCCCATATGCCGACATGGGAACCCTTCTTCACACCGATCGACAGGAGTCCCCGCGCAAGCTGATCCACCCTGTCGTTGAAATCACGGTAGCTGAATCTTAGATTTCTGTCGGAATAAATGATGAAATCCTTGTCCGGATTTTTTTCAGTCATTTCTTCAAGGATCTGTCCGAGAGTCTTTTCTATTAATTCCATAATATTCCCCGCTTATGACGGCTCGTGTATTACGGCCAGTATTTTTGCGGGTGCGCCTGCAGCCCTTACATCATGTTCGACAATTGAGTCATAATAGATACTCTCACCGGCTGAAAGCGTATACACCTCTTTTCCGTAGCCTATGACAACGCTGCCTTCAAGAACATAGATAAATTCCTCACCTTCGTGGGAAGATTTCTTCAGGCCGGTATCGTCTGAAGGTGAAAGCTCTACAATGAGCGGTTCCATATGGCGTGAGGTTTTGTTCAGAGCAAGTGAAAAGAAGGAACGGCCCTTCGCATCGGCCTCTGACGCACCGCGGAATCTTGCTATATTGGCCATGTCTCCGCTTCGTGTTATAACCGGTCCCAGATTTTCCTGGTCATCAAGGAAGGTTCCAAGCCTGACTCCCAATGCCCTTGAAAGCTTCACCAGGGGGCTGATATAGGGGACTAATCCGCCTTTCTCTATACTTCTGATCATTTCACTGTCTACCCCCGCCCGGTCGGCAAGCTGTTCAACAGTCATATCATTTTTTTCACGTGTAAGCTTAATCTTTTCCCCAAGTTTTTCGTTGTAATTCAAAACAAACCTCTTTATAAATTTATTTAAACAGAGTTCAGCATAGTGCGGATATAAGCGTTATGCAAGTTTTTTTCCCGGTCATTGACCGATATTTTAAGAAATTCGTCTTATCGGCCATTGACCGATAAGATCATTTGTGCTATTAATTTTATATATCATTAAGAATTGTGCATAAGGTATCAAAATACACAGAAGGGAGTATTTGAATGAAAACCTGTTTTCTTTATCCGGGCCAGGGAGCCCAATATCCGGCGATGGGCAGAGATATCTGGGAAAAGTATCCGCTCGCAAAAGATTTTTTCAAATCAGCGTCCGATGCACTCGAGAGAGACATGGAGAAACTGATTTTTGAAGGTGATGCGGCAGAACTCGGCAGGACCGACAATACACAGCCGGCCATAACAGTTGTAAACCTTACCGTTAAAAATATTCTTGCGAATCTCGGGCTTGTATCGGACGGATGCGCGGGACACAGTCTCGGCGAATGGGCAGCTTATTCAGATTCAGGCGTTCTGACTGATATTGAAGTACTGAAGGCAGTCGCCCTGCGCGGAAAATACATGCATGAGGCGGGTGAGAAGGCCAGCGGTGCAGGCGCGGATTCAAGCATGGCAGCAGTACTCGGCCTGGAATTATCTCAGGTGGAATCAGTTATCGGAAGCATTGACGGGGCCTTCATGGCAAACTGGAATGCTCCTACCCAGATAGTTATTTCAGGAACTCAGGAAGGGCTCGAAAAAGCTGAAGCAGCCCTTAAGGAAGCCGGTGCAAAAAGGGTTTTAAGACTCAAGGTATCAGCGCCATGTCACTCTCCCCTGCTTGATGATGCCAAGGAAAAATTTACAGAGTATCTCAGCACACTGAGTTTCAAAAATCCCGTAAAACCCCTGTATTCCAATGTTTCAGGCTGCAAGGTCACAAGCGGTGATGAAGCGAGAGAACTCGCACTCAAACAAATCGTAGCCTCAGTTCTCTGGGTTGATGAAGAAAAGAGTATTCTTGCCGACGGTTACGACAGAATAATAGAAACCGGTCCGGGAAAGGTTCTTTCAGGACTTATGAAGAGCGTCAGCTCCGATATAACAGTACAGCTCTGCGGAACCGCCGAGCAAATAGTAGAAGTAATAGGCTAATTCATAGGAGCGAAGTATGTTATTAAAGGAAAAAACTGCCGTTGTTACCGGCGGATCGAAAGGCATCGGCAAGGCAATTGTGGAAGCCTTCCTGGCAGAAGGTGCAACAGTTTATTATATCAGCCGAACCGAGTGCAGCGAAGCTGACAAGCTTGCAGAAATAGCAAAAAATGCCGGTTCTGAAGTTATATGGAAACAGGGTTCGGTCAGCGACTCAGCCAGAATGAATGAAATCGCAGCCGAAGTCCTGAAAGAAAAGGGACAGATTGATGTTCTGGTAAATAATGCAGGCATTACCCGTGACGGACTGTCCTTCCTTATGAAGGATGAACAGTGGAATGAAGTAATCGAAACGAACCTTTCCAGCGTTTTTTATCTTTCAAGGCCTGTTGCCAGGGCTATGGCCAAAAAGCGCAGCGGTTCCATTATCAATATTTCGTCAGTTGTCGGTATTATAGGAAATGCAGGCCAGTGTAATTATGCCGCTGCAAAAGCAGGCATTATAGGTTTTACCAAAAGCCTGGCCCGTGAAACAGCAGGACGGAATGTTCGCGTTAATGCAGTAGCCCCAGGCTTCATTCAATCAGACATGACTGAAGCGATTCCCGATGCTGCAAAAGAAGAGTTCATGAAGAAAATACCGTTGGGAAGAATAGGTAATGCTGAAGAAGTTGCAAAAACAGTATTATTTCTTGCATCCGACATGTCGTCATACATTACAGGTGATGTAATCAGTATTGACGGCGGAATGGGTATGTAATTCCAAAATAATTTTAGAGGAGTTTAAGATGAGTAGAAGAGTAGTTATTACAGGATTGGGAACAATCAATTCACTTGGCTATAACGTTGATGAATTCTGGTCAGCTATCAAGGCTGGAAAATGCGGAATCGGCCCTATTACAAGGACTGATGCAACTGATCTTACAACCAAAATTGCCGCGGAAGTTAAAAACTTCGTGGCATCTGACCATATGGACAAGAAAGACGCCAGAAAAATGGCGCTCTGTACACAGTTTGCCGTAATTGCCGCCGGTGAAGCTATTAAGGATGCAGGACTCACTGAAGGTAAGTTTAACCCTGAAAGAGTCGGCGCAATAATTGGAAACGGAATCGGAGGATTCGAAGTCACTGAAGAATCCCACAAGACACTGTTCGAGAAGGGACCCCAGAGGACTCCTCCGATGACAATACCAAAACTTATTTCGAACGAGATTCCGGGCAACGTTGCAATTACATACGGCCTGAAAGGCCCCTGCTGGGTAGTAACCACAGCTTGTGCTTCAGCGACAGACGCAATCGGTAATGCCATGATGACAATTCAGTGCGGCCGCGCAGATGCTATTGTTGCGGGCGGTTCCGAGGCCAGCATTACACAGCTTGGAGTTGCAGGTTTTAACGTTATCGGTGCGCTTTCGACGAAGTACAATGATGAGCCGCAGAAAGCAAGCCGCCCGTTCGACAAAGACCGTGACGGTTTCGTAATCGGCGAAGGCGCGGCATGCCTTGTACTTGAAGAGCTTGAACATGCAAAAGCCCGCGGTGCAAAAATATACGGTGAACTTGCCGGTTACGGAAATACCTGTGATGCATTTCACCTTACCGCCCCCAACCCCGAAGGAGAGGGCGCGGCAAGAGCAATGAAATTAGCACTTGCAGATGCCGGTATGAAGCCCGAAGATATCGACTACATAAATGCTCACGGAACATCAACACCTACCAACGATCCGATTGAAACCAAATCGATTAAAACGGCTTTCGGTGATCATGCCTACAAGCTTAAGGTATCTTCGACCAAGTCAATGACAGGTCACTGTATAGGCGGAGCGGGCGCGGTTGAAGCCATTGTCTGCGTCAAGGCGATTCAGGACAGCTTTTTTCCGGCTACGATAAACCTTGATGAAGCCGACCCCGAATGTGATCTCGATTATGTACCGAATAAGGGTGTTACCGGAGAAATCAGGGCTGCAATGTCAAATTCGCTCGGGTTCGGCGGACATAATTCAATCATCATAATCAAGAAATATACGGAATAAGCCATGTCAGATGAAATTAAAGAGCTTCTTCCGCACAGGGACCCGTTCCTGTTCGTCGACTCTATTGATGTAAACGAAGACGGGACATATACTGGATACAGGACTTTTACAGAGAAAGAGTTCTTTTTTAAAGGACATTTTCCTGCATATCCCGTTGTACCCGGTGTTGTTCTTATAGAAACAATGGCCCAATGCGGCGGTGCAGGCGTCGGCAAAGCCGGTGTTATCGAAAAAGGAAAGATTTTCTTTCTGGCAACGATTGAAAAGGCAAAGTTCAGAAAGCAGGTAAGACCTGATGACAAAGTCCGGATTGAAATTGAGAATATTCGGATTTCATCGGCGATGATAAAGCAAGCCGGGAAAGCGTATGTCGGTGACGATGTAGCCGCAGAAGCATCTTGGATGTGTCTGATAGGCAGCGCTGACAAGCTTTAGTATTATCCCAGCCGGCGAAAGCCGGCTGTTTTATTATAAGTCCCGAAAGGGGCACAGGAGTTAGAGTGGTAATTTCACCCAGAATCAGGAATAATATATGTCTCACTGCACATCCGGAGGGATGCGCGGCAGAGGTAAAAAGACAAATCGGGTATGTCAAATCCAACGGACCCGTAGAGGGTACAAAGAATGCACTCATCATAGGATCTTCTACCGGATACGGACTTGCCTGCCGTACAGCCGCGGCTTTCGGCTGCGGAGCCTCAACCATAGGCGTCTTCTTTGAAAAACCGGGTTCTGACAACAAGCCGGGAACACCCGGCTACTACAATATGAAAGCTTTCGATGCCGAGGCCGAAAAAGCCGGTTTATATTCAAAAAGTATAAACGGAGACGCTTTTTCGTATGAGCTTAAGCAGCAGACAATCGAAGCAATAAAGCAGGGCCCCGGAAAGGTAGATCTTGTAATCTACAGCCTCGCTTCCGGGGTACGTGTTGACCCTGCAGACGGGAAGATGTACCGGTCTGCGCTGAAACCTATCGGTAAAAAATACAAATCGCGTGCTCTTGATACGATGAGCGGCAGAATAATTTCAATGGAAATTGATCCGGCCGAAGGTGATGATATTTCAGACACAATTAAGGTTATGGGCGGAGAAGACTGGCAGCTTTGGATCGATACGCTTATGGAAGCCGATGTGCTCAGCGAAGGTGTAATTACGACAGCTTTTTCATATATCGGTCCCGAAGTTACCACGGCTATTTACCGCGACGGAACTATCGGCGCAGCGAAGAAGGATCTTGAAGCAACAGCAAAAAGAATTGACGATCAGCTTGCAGCCGCACTTGGAGGGAAAGCGTTTACCTCGGTAAACAAAGCCCTGGTTACAAGAGCAGCCGCGGTTATTCCGGCAATTTCGCTTTATATATCGATTCTTTTCAGGGTGATGAAAGACAAAGGCATCCATGAGGGCTGCATTGAACAGATGGACCGCTTTTTCCGGGGCTTGTACGGCGGAGAACTTACCGTTGATGCTGAAAACCGGGTACGCATGGACGACTGGGAAATGAGAGAGGATGTGCAGCAGGAAATCGAGAGAATCTGGCAGATTGCGTCTGACGATAACATCGAAACACTAAGCGATATAGAAGGCTATCATGCTGATTTTATGAATATGCACGGTTTTGAAGTGCCGGGTGTAAACTATGAGGCAGAGGTAGATCCTTCCTGAGAACTGAATTATATATCTTATGCCCGATAATATAAAAGTCCGTGCCTGCGCGCACGGATTTTTAATTTCCGGACGGCTCTTCTATTATTCCGCAGTCGCCTTTCTGCAGCCATGCGAGACCGCCATCGGGCATTTCGGCCAGAATCCAGCCTACCCTTCTCTGTTTAACTGTGAATTCAGCACCCTCGTAAAGTGGCGCGTCAAAGGCGGATTCATAGCTCAGGCTGTCACCCAACCTTCCGGTTGCGGATTCTGATATGACAACTCCATGGATTTCCTTTGAGTTTCGAAGCTCTATCAACAGCGATGTACCGAACACAAGAAGCAGCACAAGCGAGGCTGCCGCAATGCGGTTCGCCGTTCGGCCGAACCTGCGTAAAACCAGCGCCGTCCAGAATACAGCATTCGCGGCGGCGGCAATGATAATCTTCCATACTGAAGGCGTCAGGTAATGCCAGAACAGCAATATATGCAGCACTTCATTCTCCGTTGATGCCGGAAATTCATTCTTCTGCAGCGACCTGGCATATTCAAGGTTATACTTTATTTGCCGGTCCCCCGGAGAATAAAGCAGCGCTTTTCTATAGTTTAGAACGGCATAGCCGACCCGCCCGAGCCTTATATAAGAGTTTCCAAGGTTATAGTACAAAGCCGCATTGCGCGTCCCGGATTCGATTATAGAGCTGTAATAGTCAACGGCGGTATTGTATGCCGCCTTTGCCTTTACAGGGTCAGTATTAAGAAGCTCATTGGCTTCACTAAATGCACTCTCAGCCATGTTCAGAAGATGAGAGTCAGCTGGAAGCGGCTGAGCTGAAAGCATTGAAAACGGTGAAATTAGAATTAAAAATATAAATAATGCTTTTATCCTGCCTGATATCATTTCCGGGCCTCCCCGCTTTCAAGAATTTTAAGTGCTTCATCGACAAGCTCTGCCGCATCATTAAAAATCAGCTGCTGCTGTCCGTAAAGTACCCCGTTTATACTTTCAAAGGTATTTTTAAGTTTCGCACTGTCTTCAGCGGTTCCGTGTATTTTCAGAAATCCGGTGAGGTCCCGGTTGAATTCCCTGAGAAACTCGTTCACATCACCTGATTTGGTTCTACCCATGCTTCTCCTGAGTTTCCTGACGGCCCTGCTTCTGTCTGCACGTTCAGCAGCCCTCTCCCTGAGCTGGGGAAGCAGTCGAGTTACAAGGGTTATAACCAGAAACACTGCCGGTGGCAGGAGCAGGATAATCTTTATAAGAAGTGACCCCGAAATTATGTCCGTCATTATCAACCCGGGTCTGAGCAGATCATCACCAGTATAGTTAAAATATATGCCGTCGCGCCTGGACTCAAGTTTCACTTTTTTTTCTGCCTGCCCGCTTGTACCGCCCTCAAGCTCTCCTGACGTAACTATCTGGGTTTCGAGAACATTTATAGGAATCGCAATTGTTTCGGCATATTCATACTTCTCTGTGTCTGTATTAAAATAACTGAACCTTATCGGCGGGATTTTATTTACCGACGAATCTTTTATCCTGATTGTCTGGGTTATGGTTTTTGTATTACCTGATACTTTTGCTGAAGATCTTGTATCGGGAATATCAATGCCGTCGCCAAGATACCCGGCAAGCGGCGGAATACGGATATCAGTATTGTTCATTCCGTGAATCATAAGACTCAGGGTAAGAGGATCGCCGATGTGAACGTCTCGCGGTTCCAACAAAAGCTCTAGAGAAATATCACCTGATAAACCGAAAAAACCGTCCGGTTTTCCGCCCGCAGGAAAATCATTGACCCTGATCACTGCGCTGTTTCCCGGTATAACTGTTCTTCCGTAGGCTTCCTGCTGATGAATCCTTCCGAAAAAATCCTGTACCTGTTCATACCCCGTTACACTCTCGAACGAAGCGGTGGAATTCTCAAGCCTGAATGTTCCTTCAGTATCCGGCTTCAATGATAATACAGCAGACAGTCCGGACCTTCCTCCCCGGCTTTCGCTGCCGAACACGATTGGCTCGCCGTTTATATTAATCTCGTACTGATCCCTGCCGGCTGCGGCCGGCAAAGCATCGTAATCAAGACCATCAAGCCCTGGAATATTAATCTGCAGAGATCGCAGGCTTTTACCATATAAGAAACTTATTTTCAAAAAACATTCTTCATTAAGAAAAACCTGTTCGCGGTCAAACTGCAGCTCGAGACTGAAATCCTCAGAAGTACGGGGCTGCCTGACCTGAAAAGTAAGTTCATTTGTGGCAAGCTTTTTTCCTTCTGCTTCTATCTCAATCGGGGGAATCGTTATATTT
Organism: Spirochaetales bacterium; assembly: GCA_003245835.1. GTDB lineage: Bacteria > Spirochaetota > Spirochaetia > UBA9216 > UBA9216 > Thalassospirochaeta. The sequence goes on from QKCC01000151.1 coordinate 9,026, forward strand.
CCGGATTTCGCCGGGGTCAGCCTGAATCCGTAGACATAAGCCTTCCTGACAGTTTCCGTTACCTTGCCGTTTATGTTGGTGACTGATCTGCTGCTTCGTACAGTACCGCCGAGGGGGTCAGTCCTGACATCCGGAATATAAAGCTTCGGCGTGATTGCCTGCTCGCTGCCCTGAAGGTAAATCGTCAGCTGTACCGAATCACCAAGCCAGATTTCATCACTGTCGAGTCCTGCCGAAACAGAAATATTCTGCCCGAAAACTCCGCCGGACACAAAGAGCAGCAATATAACCGGAATAATAGCCTTCATAATATTTTTCCTGCATGTTGTTCTACCAGTTCCGTTCGGCATCGGTTATTCCTCCCCTGCTGTCAAGCCTGTTCTGCTGTTTCTGCCTATCAGCCTCGCTGTCTAAAATGTCGTCTGCTTCGGAATTACCGTCATTCTGCCCCGCGGCTGCTGCTGCGTCCGCAAATGCCTGCTCGGCTGCTTTCTGGTACTCCGCGGCTGCCTCCCTGTTGCCCTTATCGAGGGCTTCAGCAGCTTTCGCCTGGTTTTGAGCGGCTTCATTAAAACCGGCATTGCCGGATGACTTCTGAAGTTCCCTCTGTTCGTCAGCCAGCTGACCGTCACTGCCGGAGCCGCTTTCGGTCCGTTCCCGCAGGTCTTGCTGCTGAGCTTTCATCTCATCGGCATTGCTGCCGGAATTGTCATTTCCTGACTGGGCTCCATCCGACTGCCTTGCGCCGCTCTTCTGCTGAGACCCGCTATTCTGCTGAGACCCGCTGTCCGACTGCTCGCCGGGGCTCCCTGATGAATTATTTTCCTGCTGCCCGTTTTTATCTTTACCGCTGTCCTGCTGTTCACCGCCGGCATCCCTGTTTTCATCGTCCTCAGGAGGCGGAAGTTTTGACAGTTCTTCCCGGACCACCTGCATATTCTTTCTGACGTTTTTCATCTGTTCAGCAGGAAGACGACCTATATCAGCCGCACGCTTCAGTGATTCATAAGCGCTTTCAAGCAAAGGTTTCTTTTCATCCTGTGTCTGGGCTCTTGCGGCAAGCTCGGCCTGAACTGTACCGAGATTATAGTAACCCGCCGAGGCAGTTCTGCCGTCTTCGGAAGCAGCGGCTTTCCTAAACTCATCAGCGGCTTCCTGCAGCCTGCCTTCGGAATACAACTCAACCCCTGCCGAAAGCGGGCTGCCGCCTGAACCGGAGGCAAAAACGGCAGCAGAAACAATTGTGAAGAATATAAAAATGCAAACCGGTTTTCTGCTCATGCCGCCTGCCTCCTGACCGGAAGGTATCTAAAGCACATATAAACGAGGATTAGAATCACCGCAGGCAGAAGAAAATACTGAAAATCCTCTTCATGCTCAACCGTTTCCTCCGTGTCGGTATACCTCGATTCCCGGCTTTTAATCAGCTCTGAATATATTTCACCCATATCAAAAGCACCGGTTGAAACATTGAGGTATCTTCCGCCCGGAGTCGCTGCCGTCATTCTGCGCAGTGTCGCCGCATCCAGCCTGCTCCAGACCTCCTGCCCCTGGTATGTAAGAAAGGCCCGGTTGCCGTTCGCGTCAGTTACCGGTATCCGCCTTCCGACGTCCTCGTCACCGAGCCCGATCGCTATAAGCCTGATATTATTTTCACCGAGTGTCCCGGCAGCCTTTTCGGGGTAGCTCTGCTGATCTTCGCCGTCCGTAATTAAAATTATGTCCCGGTAGCCGCCGCTTCCGCTCTGAAGCACATCAGTCATAGTTTTTCTGAGTGCATCGCCTATCATGCTGCCGCCGACGGAAACAGAATCAACCGATAGCTGTTCGACCGACTGTCTGAAAAAACTGTAATCGAGAGTCAACGGGCATTTAACAACCGCATTGCCCGCAAAAGCAACTAGCCCGACGCGGTCCCCGTCGATTACCGACAATGCGTCTATAACGGCAAGCTTTGCCCTCGATAACCGGTCCGGGTATAGATCTTCGGCAAGCATCGAACGCGAAACGTCTATTACAAATACCACATCACGCCCTTTTCGCGATACAGTTGACTCTGTCTGCCTCCAGCTCGGCCTTGCCGCGGCAAAAACCGTAAGCAGCAATGCCGCTGTAACAACCGAAAGAAGAATAAACTTACGGCGGGTATTCCACAGGCCGGATGCGGAAGCAGAAGCGAACTGCGATGAAATTATCTTCCGCGACCTGATTATTCCGAATACGGCGGCGCCCGCAGCGGCGAGGGGAATCCATACGTAAATAATCACCTGGGGATTAAGCAGCAGGAACCGATCAGTCATGGGAGCCTCCTGAATACGGTTGAATCAAGAACAAGCCCGGCGCTGATCATAATTAACCCGGCAATTGCGAAGGCAGTGAATAATTCACGGTATCTATACCGGGTGTATGAGACAATCTCTGTTTTCTCAAGGTTATCAATAGCCTGATAGACGGCTGCAAGCTCTTCAGCCGAGTCCGCCTGAAAATATTCCCCGCCGGTCAGTTCAGAGAGAGCACTAAGCGTCGCCCTGTCTACTGCGTCGCCGGCAGGGACCATACTGGTTCCGAAAATTCCGTTGACTTTGTAGTAGGCAGTTCCGCCGAATCCTATTGAATAGATCTTCACACCCCAGTCGGCTGCAAGCTGCGCGGCTTCACGCGGACTGTATTTACCTGCATTGTTTTCGCCGTCTGTCAAAAGGATTATTATCTTACTGGTTATTTCATATCCCTTGTCCGGGTCATTATTTTCCGAAGCGGATTTCAGTCTTGCCGCAGCCAGGGCTACTGCGTCCCCTATTGATGTGCCGTCCTCATCACGCGAGGTTACAACGTCAAGCCCGGCAGTGAAATCTTTCAGCACATCATGCGAAAGAGAAAGCGGTGCGAGGGTGTCGGCAAATCGGGCGAATGAAATGAGTCCAACCATATCATCCGGCCTTCCTTCCAGGGTCTTGCCGTCTCCGGAAATAAAATCATTCAGCGTTTTTTTAACAATATCGATCCTGCGCGTGTACCGGCCCTTGTTTTCTATCTGGGCGGCCATACTGCCGCTGTGATCGATTACCAGTTCTATTGCCACACCGTTTGTAACCTTTTTTGATTCATCCAGTTTCTCACGCGGCCGTGCAAGAGCGATTATAAGAAGAACTGATCCTGCCGCAATCATAAGAAAGGGCAGCCATACAAACCTCTGTCTGACAGATTTGATACCTACCGAAAGCGGAAAGGAACTCGAAAAACCAAGCCCGCGGCGCCTTCCCCCCTGTTTTATAATCAGGAAAATAATCACGGCAAGAACAGGCAGAAGCGCGAATGCCCAGGGAGACTCAAAACTCATTATTATCATCCCCCAGCTCTTTTAGGAAAATATCAGTAAGTGCAGTCCGGCCTTCATGTGCTTCAATGCTCTCTGCTGAAAACCGGGCCCGGTCAAAAAGCTGCCGATATTCTGCGGACCTTTCAGGACCGAGCAGAGCTTCCAGAGCCCTGAACGCATCCCGAATATTTATACCGGAATCATTCACGATGTATGACGACCGAAACTCCGCAATGAGCTCATCGCGGGTTTTCGGCGGAGCGTTTCGCTCCGGCTTTGTTTTCTTACGATGCCTCGCGACGATAAATACCGATGCAGCTGCTGCAGCTGCAAAGATGACTGCAGCAGCTGTGATTTTTGAAACAGACGAAGATTCCTCAGGCAGGTAGAGCTGTCCAAGTGTATGCTCCTGCTCATCTTCGCCGAATGCCGATGCTGCTTTTAATATAACCTCGTCTGTTTTAAGGTCATCTTCAAAACGGACCGTGAGCGACGGAAAAACAATCTCTCCGGGAAGCCACGCCTCGACTTCGAAAACAACGCGGCTGATCATCCTGCCGTCTTTCAGTACCGGCCTGCCTTCATCAAAGTCTGTTATAACAGTATTGGAATACTTGTCGGAATTATCAACATCCGGCGGAAGCAGAATATATGAGCCGCCTTCAGGGTACTCAATTTCAAGAGTGAATTCGGCCGTTTTTCCGTAATCTATACTGCCTGATGGGTATGAGAGTCTTAAACTGTACTCCCCGCGCGTATAGCTGTCAGTTCTGTATGAAGACTGCCCGGTTGAAGCCCCTGGATTTCCTGAACATCCTAAAAAGCAGAAAATCAGCATGGCGAATAAAACAGCCGGCAGGAAACGCCTCATTAATCCAGAATGCAGGAAGTTTTTCACCTTCGGGCCTCACGCTTCAGGAAAAAGGATGACAGCTTATGGATGTATTCCTCTGAAATATCAAGTTCGAGAAAATCACACCCGTAACGGCGGAACGTATTTCCAAGCTGCACAAGCCGATGCAGAAATCTTTTTTTATATTCCGCCCTTACCCTTCGATCGGAAGTATCGAGCATAATACTTCTGCCTGTTTCGGCATCTTCGAAGGTCATAAGCCCGGCCTGGGGAAGTTCTTTCTCTGCAGGGTCGTAAAGATAAAGGCTTACGATTTCATGCTTTCGGGAACTCACTTTCAGTTCATCATAGAATCCCGGATCATAAAAGTCGGAAATCAAAAATACAATACTCCGCCTGTGAACTACCCTGCCTAGATAATTCAGCGCTGATGCAATCGATGTTCCTCTGCCTTCGGGACGGAAGGCGAGCAGTTCACGAACCATATGCATTGTGTGCGTCATCCCCCTGCCCGGCGGAATAAACAGCTCCGGCCTGTCCGAAAAAAGCAGAAGCCCGGTACGGTCGTTATTTTGGGAGGCTGAAAATGACAGAACAGAAACTATCTCGGCGGCTGTTTCAGCCCGGCTTCTTCCCTTGCTGCCGAAATCACCCGAAGGTGAAACATCGACAAGAAAGAAAACCGACTGCTCGCGTTCTTCCCGAAAACGCTTAATGTGAGGGAACCCTGTTCTTGCGGTTACATTCCAGTCGATTGACCTGATTTCGTCGCCGGGACTGTATTCCCGGACCTCTTCAAATTCGAGCCCCGCGCCTTTAAATGCGCTCTCGAACTCCCCAGCGAATATCGATGTGACCCTCTGCCTGGTGATTATGCGTATCAGTTCGACTTTTTTAAGAATTTCCTTGTCGATTGGACCCTGCATATATTCTTTACCGCTTAAGGTGCCGGAATCTTTTCAATTATCATTTCGATGATATCTTCAGAACTCAATCCTTCGGCTTCGGCTTCATAGCTCGGTACAACACGATGACGCAGCACATCCGGTGCTGCAGTTTTAACATCAGCCGGAATAACATAGGTCCGTCCCTGCAGAAGGGCCGATGCTTTTGCCGCCATTGTCAGAAAGATGGTTGCCCTCGGGGATGCACCGTATTTTATAAGGTGAGCTGCTTCAATACCGTATGTTTCCGGATTTCTGCCGGCCTGAACAAGATCGACAATATATTCTTCAATCACAGGTTCGATGTGGATGCTGTCCAGAAAATCCCTGACCGAAAGCACATCATCGCCTGAGGCTACAGTCTCAATATCGGCAGTCGGGTTTGCCTTCGCCATCAGCCGCAGGATTCTCAGTTCTTCATCCCGGTTCGGATAAGTAATTTTGACCTTGAGCATAAACCGGTCGACCTGGGCTTCCGGCAGGGGGTAAGTTCCCTCCTGCTCAATCGGGTTCTGGGTAGCCATGACCATAAAAGGCTGCTGAAGCGGCCATGTTTCATCGCCGATTGTAACCTGACGTTCCTGCATTGATTCAAGCAGCGCGGACTGGACCTTGGCCGGCGCCCTGTTTATTTCATCAGCGAGAATTATATTGCTGAACACCGGCCCCTTCTTCGGGCTGAACTCCCCTGTTTTCGGGTTGTAAATAAGTGTACCGATGATGTCCGCTGGAAGAAGGTCCGGAGTGAACTGTATGCGCTGAAACCCGAGTCCGAGCGTCTTTGCCAGGGTATTGACCGCAAGGGTCTTTGCAAGTCCCGGAACTCCTTCTATAAGAACATGCTGATTACATATCAGACCAATAAGCAGTCTGTTAACCAGGTAGTCCTGTCCAACAAGAACTTTCCTGATTTCTTTTTCAATTTGAAGTATTTTTGCCAGTCCCGGCGGGACCTCGTCTCTGCCGTCTGATAAATGGATTACCTGCTGGTCCGTCATAAAAAACTCCTGAATAAATTGCGGTCTGCCGTTTTTATTAAAAATAAATATAAAAAATAAAAAGACAGACCGTCAACACACTTCAGCAACCGATCAGCGGCTTGAATGTAAAAGTAATGTAAATTAGACTCCGAAAATACCCGGGTAACTACTCGACTATGCCTCGATCCTTCCAGCTTCTTGCCAGGTAGACCAGAGGAGTGTCAGCCGCGGCAACAATCCATTTAAACAGGTAGGTTGTCAGCAGAATTTCCAGCAGGACCTTGATTTCGAAAACCCCGGCAAAGGCGATAAAGGTGAAAACGATACTGTCTATCAGCTGGCTGACCATCGTCGACGCGTTGTTTCTTAACCAGATGTACTTTTTATCGGGACGCCGTGCTTTAAGGCGGTTGTAGGCCCAGACGTCATGCGTCTGCGAAAGAGCATACGCGGCAAGACTGCCGACGGCAATCCTCGGAAGCAATCCGAAGATGGTTTTCAGGCTTTCCTGGGAAAAATCCGATTCGTGCGGAATAAAGGCAAGCGCCAGCTGCATCAGTACCGTCATAGTTATGAGGGCAAAAAAGCCGATACCGACCGCTTTTGCGGCTTCCTTTCGGCCGTAATTTTCACTCAGAATATCAGTAACAAGAAAAGAAGTCGCGTAGACTATATTGCCGAGGGTTGCGATTAAACCGAAGAGTTCGACTGTTTTTACAACCTGAATATTGGCTGCGATGACCGAAATCGGTATCCAGATAAACAGGCCGAGTTTACCGAACAGCCTGTATGCGAGCATAATCGCCGCAAAGTTTATAATCAGCATTATAAACCAGAGAAAAGCATTCATTGAAGTGCCTCCGTCGTTTTGTTAAGGCGGGTAACTGCGACCGCCGGAGGTGATACTATTGAAAATAAAGTTTTTTTTCAAGGGTCCGTTCCTGCAGATTTTTCATCCGGGAAATTTAATATTATATTATTTATATGGGAAGAGAAGCGGACGAAATTATAATTCAAAGGCTTCGCGCGGCGCTGCTGATAATCGCCGCGGGTACAATCTTTTCGTCTGTGCTTTATCCGGGCGGATATAATTTTCTCAAAGAGCCGTTAAGCGCCCTTGGGGGCATTAAAACATTCGACGGCCTGCGAGACAACTCAGCCTCACGAATCACCTTTTCTATAACATGTATTACTGCAGGCATTGTGCTCGTTTCAGCCATGCCTGCCGCACACAAAAAATCAATACTATTGATGGGTACAGGGCTGCTATTGCTCCCTTTCCCCCATGATCTGTTCCGTCTTGCTCATCAGATTGCATCAGGACTGGCCGTTGCCGGCGCCTATTTCTACTGCACAGCGTATCTGCATCACAGCCGGCGGGAACATTTTACACAGGCGCTTTTCCAGTTAATAATCCTGACCTACGCAGCCCTGCATATAACAGGCTCGGGATTCCGGGAAGAATTCCAGACGCTCGCATTAGGTTCGATAATACTTGTGCTTACCGGATCAGTGATGCCGTCGTTTCGGGGCAAAAAAATATCACCCACCCACGGTGAAGAGGTATAAAAAAACAGGCCGGCTCATCCGACCGGCCCATCTATAATGCATCATGATGCTTCTGCGCTGATTTTAATCCAGACTGAAAGCGCCCTGCGCACCGGCTGCGAATTCGGAATTTTCTCCGAATGCCTCAAACAGCTTTTCAAGACCTTTCGAATTGGCCTGAGTCCAGTTCAGCCCCGCGCCCTTGAATTCCTCACTTTCGTAGGTATAGACGCTTGAACCGTTCCGCATTATCGAAATATTCGCCTTTATATAGATAATGGTGAAGCCGTAATCATTCGGCGGCGCATTCCTGTAATTAAGCCTGAAATCTATTTCGAACGTATGACTCCCGTCGCTTTCAATTTTCACGGGAAGGGTATCCGAAAGCATCGCCTTGACGGAACCGTAAATACCTGTTTCATTTTCGAATTCGTCAAGATCACCTGTGTACTTCAGGTTAAGACTGGTTTTCAGTTTCTGAAGATCGATCAGAAAATCTGTTTTCGGAGGGTTCAGCTGAACAGCCTTGTCCTTGTAACCAAGCACATCGGTATTCAGCACAGCTGTTATGTAATTCTTGCCTGTTGTAAGGCCCGAAAGGTCAACGCTGTCGTTATATCTTCCGCTGCTTTGTGTATTACAGCTGAGCAGTAATTTTCCGCTGTTCCGTTCCAGCAGATCTATCTGCAGCTGTCCGGGTTTATTATCCATTGAGCTTTCGACAGTAAAATTCAGATTCACAGGCCTGCCGGCTTCAGCGATTATTTCTTCATCGCCGATTGCTATTGTCATCGAGCCGATATACCAGGCAATCTGCTTTTCAAGCAGATCGATCAGTGCGCCCTTCTCTCCCTTAAGCTCAGTCTGAATCATCCCGGGGTAAGGCGATTCGGCAACAATCGACCAGCCGTCGATAAGCACGGGAAGGATGTCCGCAATGGACCTGCTGCTGTTTCCGAGTACAGGCTCCACAAGATTTTTAACCCTGCGCTCTATTTCGGCCATTTCACGCTTCTGGATGGCGGCCCATTCGGCCTTGTTCAGACGCATATAATACCAGTATCCCATGTCGGGGGAATACCATGCGTCGACAGTTTCAACTGCCTTCAGGTTCTGTTCAACAAGCTGCGATATTTCTTCCATAGCCTGTTCTTCAACATTTCCCTTATTATCCTCGAAGGTTCGGTAATTAACCTCGCTCTTTATTGTTGCAGAAATCTCGGCAGCCAGGTTCGACATTGCACGCTTACGGGCGAGTTCATTGTCTTCGGTTTCGTTTCCGGTGTCTGAACCGCCGATTCCGGTGTAGTACGCATTGTCTGCCGGGTAGTCGGTAATCCATGCCGGCACGGCAGGCGTTGAAGCGCATGAACTTAGCGCCGCAAGAATTACAGCTGCGAGCACAGCAATGGCTGTAACCGTAATTGCGGAGCTGTGATATCTTTTAAACATTTTTACCCCCGATCAATTATAAGTGGTATTTAAATAAAAAAGCTGATCGAAGAGTTTCCGATCAGCTTTGATTGTAACAGATATCCGGCTATTTTCCTACAGGTTCTGATACCGTAGGATTGTTCTTGAGCTGGTAGTCAAGCTTTTCAAGAGCCTGGGCAGCTTTGAATTCAGCAAAAGCCGCGTCTTCATTTCTTACAAACGCTTCCTCGGCAGCAGCTTTCAGTTCAGACTTGTCAAGCTGCATAAGAACCCATATTCCGCCGTCATCATCCTGCTCAAATTTAACAGGCTTCGCGCCGCTGAGTTTGGTGTCGGTTATTTCTCTTGTTACCGATTCAACAAAGCTTATAACCTGCGTATTATCATCAACACCTGCTTCCTGGGCGTAATCGGTTACCGACGCCTGAATTGTGGTTTCGATCTGTCTTGCAATATCGGCACGGGCATTGGTTTCGGCAACTGTCTTCGACAGTGAGAGTTTCGACTGGTTTCCATAGCCTACACCGTAAATTACATCATCTGCTACAGGCGGATTAAGAACAAAGTCCGGAACGCCGGAAACTTTCTCTGAGCTGCATGAGAAAACCAGCAGAACTGATAAAATAACGAGCACAGTAAATACTAACCTTTTCATTTTCTACTCCTGAATCTGTTTAGATTTATCGAAGTTCCTAAAAACAATAGTTTTTAGCATACTTTTTTATAAATTTAACCTTTAACCGTAAATAATTCAACGAAATTAAAATAAAATTTGCGTTTTGACAAAAATTCAACTTTTTACTATGATTAAAGAATGGCAAGAAAAGCTTCATATATGTTCCTGGTTGACAATATCAATGCCCAGAGCGCCGAGACGCTCAGAAAAGCTCTGCTCGCCGACAGCACAGTGTCCGATGTTTCAGTTAAACTCAATTCCGGAGTTGTGAGTGTAACATCAACACGTGATCCGGAGACTACGCTTAAAATGGCCTGTTCGATAGCCGGATGCATCTTCAGAATGAAGGTCAATAAAAAGAAAGCCCTCTACTGGTCATAGTGCTCCGGGCGGATTAACCGCTGAAATTTCAACAGAATCCCGGCTGAGTCCAAGTTTCTTCATTATTTCGTCTACAAGACTATCCCGCACAACCAGGCAGACAGTTCCACGGAAATCGGGAATCAGGCTAAGCGCCGCGTTCATAAATCCGCCGCCCCTGAGTTCGAGGGGCCCCAGTTCATCAAGAAAAACTGCATCCGGCTGTTCATCCATGGGAAGTTTCAGCATATCAAGGATTATAGCTTCGGCTTCGCTGTAGGCCGTCCTATTGAAATAAAATCTGCTGAAATCATATTTTTCCCAGCCGCTGATTGAATCTGAAGCAGCAAACTCTTCCCTGACTGCGGGGATTCTTCTGTTCGTCCTTATTTCGACCAGATTATATGCTTTCTTTTCTATTGTTTCTGCGGCTGAAATAAAACCGCCTGGGCGGCCGCCCTCATTACGGATTTTTTCAATCAGCTTCATTGCAGCAGTTGTCTTCCCCGAGTTTTTGGGACCGGTGATTATCTTTACCAAAGCCATAAGCTGATAATATAATAACTCATGGATAAAAACACCCCTTTGATTATTTCTGTTACCGGATGGTCCGGAAGCGGAAAAACAACATTTTGTGAGAGGCTGATCAGCGAACTGCTCGAACGCGGATTCAGGGTATCTGCAGCAAAGAACTCACACCGCAGCCTCGAAACAGACAAGGCAGGCAGCGACAGCAGACGGTTTTTTGAAGCAGGTGCCGAGTCTGTTTGTCTTAATGCGGAAAATTCCATGACAATTTTTTATAAAAAACCGCTTGGTTCAGACGACCTTCTTGCAGCGCTTTTTGCAAATGCTGATTTTATAGTGGCAGAAGGCTTCAGGACGGAAAATTCCTTTAATATAGAAATAACGGGGCAGATTGAAAAGCCGGAACTAATGAAGAACCAGCCCTCCGATTCCGACCTTATCATCTATGCCGATGAGGATTTTGCCGCTGAACTTCAAAAATACGCCGGAGATTTTTCGGTCAGCAGAAAAACGCCCCGTTTAATCCACAGGGATGATATTTCCGCAGCCGCCGATGCAGTCTGCAGAAGACGGTAAGCCTTGACAGATCAGGCTGCTTACGTTAACCTACCACTACATGCCGGTTAACGTAACACACAGCCGATATAAAAAAATTCTCAGCCAGCTTGAAAACACTGAACAGCCGGTATCAGGTGAAGTCCTTGCCGAAGCGGCAGGGGTTTCGCGGGTTGCCGTCTGGAAGATTCTGAACAAAATGAGGGATCTCGGCTATGTAATTGAATCGGACCGAAGCGGGTACAGGCTTATTGCGGTATCTGAAAAACCGCTGCCGTGGGAACTTGGTGACCAGTCAGGGACCGTAGAATACTTTTTTGAGCTTGATTCCACCATGGCAAAAGCAGCCGAGCTGATAGAGTCAGGGGCTGAAGACGGAACCACGGTAATCGCGGATCACCAGAGTTCAGGAAAAACTGCCGACGGGGGTAAATGGATATCACCTGAGGGCGGGCTGTATTTCACAAGGATCCGGCGAAAACCCTTTCCGGCTGCGTTCAGCGGTCTGTACACTTCCGTTATCTGCACCGCTGTCGCTGAGGTTTTGACTCGTGAATACAATATAAAAACCGACTACAACTGGCCGAACAGGCTTTCCTGCAGCAGCGGAACGTTGGGAGGGGTGCTTACCGAAGCAAGAATCAGCGGGGGTATTGCAGCCGCATCTGCCGCAGGAATCGGTATAAACGTCAACACCCCCGGATCCGAGATGCCCGAATCGGCAGCAAGCCTGCAGCTTATTACCGGCAAACCGCTTTCCGGCAGGGAACTTTATCTTAAACTTGTTGAAACTATCGATAGATATGAAGGTATATTCTTCGGCTGCCGCTTCGCCGACAGGGAAGACGCTGCCCTTCTAAGCATGATTGATAGGTGCGAAAAAAGCATGCCGGTAATCAACAAAACTGTGAAAGTTAGCGGACAATCCCGCGGTAAATCAAGGGGAGTAATCACCGGGCTCGATTTCTGCGGCGCCCTTAAATTAGTAACAGACAACGGAAAAATCGAATTTATTTATCCAGGAGACAATATCAGCTATGAATGATAGAAATACTATAAAAAGAAATATGACGATAGCTCTTTTCGCGGCACTGCTTGCGGCCGGAGCATACCTGCGCATACCCATCGGTCCGGTTCCTATTACCCTTACGAGCTTCTTCATGCTCACAGCGGCACTGCTTACAGGACCGACAGGCGGAGCAGCATCGGTAGTGATTTACCTGATAATCGGAACAGCCGGTTTGCCGGTCTTTGCGGGAGGAAGCGGCCCGGCAGTATTCATCGGCCCGACTGGCGGCTTTCTGATCGCCTATTTTCCTGCGGCAGTACTGACGGGATTGATATCGGCAGGCAGCCGTAAACTGACCTTGCAGAAATTTCCCCTAAGGGACATTTCCGCGGTAATTACCGGAAGCCTGGTGCTTTATCTGATCGGGGTTCCATGGCTTAAATGGCGGCTCGGGCTTGAATGGAGCAGCGCTCTTGCAGCAGGTATGCTTCCTTTTCTGCCCGGCGATGCTGTCAAGGCAGCAGCCGCGGTTGCAGTCAGACAGATCCTGGTCCGCAGGGCCGGTGAAATAATTCCGTTTCGCGGTAAAGCCTCGTTAGATGAGTGATATGCAGCCCCGCCTCCCGCTTATTGAAATCGAAAACCTTCACCACCGCTTTGCTAACGGCGCGCATGTTCTGAGGGGAATCAGCCTTACCATAGATCGCGACAGCTTTACCGTCCTCGGAGGAGAAAACGGAAGCGGAAAAACAGTGCTTATGAAACATCTGAATGGTCTGCTTGAACCCACTTCCGGAACAGTGAAAGTTGATGGTGTATCGGTTTCTGAAGACTCGTTAAGAGCCAGGCTCAAGGTAGGATTTGTTTTTCAGGACTCAGATACACAGATCGTGGCACAGACTGTCGAGGATGATATTGCATTCGGGCCGATTAATATCGGCTGCGAACGCGAAGAGACGGCCCTCCGTGTAAAAAACGCTGCAGAGGCGCTTAATATTACCCGCATTCTGGAACAGTCCCCTCACCGGCTGTCCGGCGGTGAAAAGAAAAAAACCGCTATAGCCGGGATTCTCGCAATGAATCCGGAAATAGTGGTTTTCGACGAACCATTTGCAGGGCTTGATTACGGCGGTGTAAAAATGCTTCTGAAAAAAATGCTCGAAATAAGGTCATGCGGCACATCCGTACTGGTTATAACCCATGATCTTGAAAAGGTGCTCGCCCATGCGGACAGGTTCATTATTATTTCGAACGGGATTATAGCAGGCGACGGAACGCCGCCGGAAATGCTGCAGGCTGCTTCAGAACATGGAATGAGGGTGCCTCCGGGTATGTCAGTACCCGAAATGACATGGATGGAACCGGAATCATGAAACAGACAGCGCTTTTCGAGTATTCGACAAATAAAACCCTTCTACATTCATTGCCGCCTCTGCCGAAAGTCATCCTGACTGCATCGATCTGTATTCTGGCTGCGGCCCTGAACGGATTCATGCTTTTTATTCCGGTTTCAATTGCCGCTGTACTTCTTGCGGTTTCAGGCCGGGCTGTAATCATCCAGCTTGCGCGATACTGGAAGCTGCTGATCTTCTTCGTATTGACCGGTGCCGTACGATTTATAACTTCGGGTTCGCTTTACATCGGCATAATCTTTTCTTTACGGATGATTCTGATGATGAGCGCCGGCATTATATTCTACAGCACTACCCGTCTCACCGCTTTCAGAACTGCAGGATACAACCGCAGACGGCCTTCAGCAATAAGCAATGCAATCGACATAATCGTTATGACGCTGGCCTTCCTGCCTGCCGTATTCAGAACTATAGAGCAGATGAGGGCGGCCCGGTACTCGAGATGCTTCAAAGCCGGAAAAAATCCTGTAAGGACAATATCCCTCTATTCCATACCGCTTATGATCAGCATGTTCCTTGAAGCTGACTCGGCAGCGGATGCATGGTATTCACGCGGCTACAGTCCCGGGAAAAAATAATTTCCTTTTTTTTCTTGACCATGACGCAGCGTCATAGTTTATATTTTCTATGGAGTTAACATGGAATACAGAATTAAAGATGCGGCTGATGCAGCCGGGGTAAGTGTGCGTACTCTTCATCACTACGACCGTATTGGTCTGCTTTGTCCGGAAAAAACAGATGCAAACGGGTACCGGAAGTACACAGATGCCGATCTTCAAAAACTTCAGCAGGTTATGTTTTTCAAAGAACTTGATTTCAGCCTTTCAGAGATCAGGATGATAATCGATGACCCTGACTTCAGCAGGCTTGAAGCAATGCAGAATCATATCAAACTGCTGTTAAAGAAAAAAAAGCGTCTTGATTCCATTATTGACTCGCTCGAAAAAACTATAGAATCCATAAAGGAAGACAGAAAGATGACTAATGATGAAATTTTCAGCCCGTTCAGCATGAAAGAGATTGACGAACACAGGGAAAAATACGCGGCAGAAGCAAGAACGAAATACGGAAAAACAGATGCGTACAAGCAGAGCAGCGCAAGAACAGCCTCGTACACAAAAGAGGACTGGCAGCGGATAACAGCCGAAGGCAATCATATTTTTGGGGAATTTGCAGAAATCATGGAAGGACCGGCTGATTCAGCCGCCGCTTTTAACCTTGTTGAAAAATGGCGCGGCCATATAAGCAAAAACTTTTACCACTGCAGCATAGAATTTCTTGCCGGACTTGGAGCAACCTATGTATCCGATGAAAGATTTACCAGGAATATTGATAAAACAAAACCGGGACTGGCTTTGTTTATGAGCCGGGCAATCGAAGCCTATTGCATTGAAAAAAGAGGCAGCTGAAATCCCGGCATCTTTTCAATTGACATAAACTGCATTTAGCTATAACCTATACGTACACGTTTACTTTATAAAGTTCGTGTACGTTGGGGTATATTTTGGACGTTAACCTTTATCACCTTGAAGATATCGCAAAAAAAAGCGGGACCCCGGTTTCGACCCTGAACGAATGGCTGCTCGCGGGGATCCTGATTCCGGAAGGCAAAGCCGTTGATTCAACCCCTATTTTTTCTGACGACAGCCTGGTTCAGATAGAAAAGATCAACTCACTTATAGCTGTCGGATATGACTCAGCTGAGCTCAGGAAGATTGTAAAAAAAGTCGGGCTGCCGAGAGAGGGGGAAAATTCCGCTTCCGGCATTTCGGGAAAGGATAAATACCTTACAGTCGGCACGCTAGCGGAAAAAACAGGGGTAAGCCCCCGGACTTTAAAGCACTGGGAAGAAAAGGGAATCATCGAACCCGACCTCCGCAGCTCGGGCGGCTTCAGACTTTACAGGGATTACTACATCCTGTTCTGCAACCTGATAAAAGACCTTCAGCTGTTTGGATACTCGCTTGAAGACATTAAAACAGTTTCCGACTATTTCCGGGACTTCATAGAAATCCGCGACAATATCGGCGCAGCAGCTCCTGAAAAAGTTGCAGAGAAACTTGCGAAGATGGAAGAAGAGATCAAACTTTTGTTCGGAAAAATGGAGCAGCTTAAAAGCGGAATAAAGCGCTGGGAAGATCTTCTTAAAAGACAAAAAAAACAAATCACGCTCTTAAAAGATAAAAACAAAAGACGCCTGCAGGGAGAAAAACCGTGAAAACTGATTATATAAATGATTTAAAAGCACTTTCGGATACCTTTAACCTAAATGTTTCAGCTCAAAGCGCCTCGATTCCGGGGCACAGAGAATTTGAAATACTGTCCTGCCCCTTCAGAAGCACAGCATCTTTCGTTTATCCTGAATCAGGCGATTACGGCGGTCAGGGCGGAACGTTCACCGCACTGCTTAAATACTACATTGGAAACAACCGTTACAGCAACGATCTTGTTTTTCACGGACTCGAGAATTCCGACCGTGATATAAAGGAAAACATATGCTTCAGGTTCCCGGTTTTTGTTCCGGCCGGATTGAAAAGCGGCAAAAGGGCTATAATCCTGCTTCACGGACTGAACGAAAAGCACTGGGACAAATACCTGCCGTGGGCGCTGAAGCTGATGGAAGAGACGGGTTCGCCCGTAATAATGTTTCCGATAGCTTTTCATATGAACCGCGCACCCGAAGCCTGGGGAAACCCGCGGGGTATGATCAAGGTTGCCGAAGAGCGCAAACACTTCGTTCCTGAAGGTTCCGAAACAAGTTTCCTGAACGCAGCACTCAGCCACCGGATACAGTTCGCGCCGCACAGGTTTTTCTCATCGGGCATGCAGACCTACTACGATATAATAAACCTGGTCAGCGAGATCAGGACAGGCGCCTACCCCTTTCTGGACAGGAATTGCGGTTTCGATTTTTTTTCATACTCTATCGGCGCCTCGCTTGCCGAGGTTCTCGTCACAAGCAGCTTTGAAGGCTGCTTTGACGATTCGAGGGCCTTCCTTTTCTGCGGAGGCGCTGTGCTTGATACTGCGGCGCCGGTTTCCAAAACAATTATCGACGGGGCAGCCTACGTTGAACTCTTCCGCTGGCTCGGAGGACTGTTTGAGTCCGTTTCGGATCTGAGCAGAAGATTCCGTGAAATTTTTGCGCAGGGGCTTCCCGAGGTTCTGAATTTTAAAAGCTTCCTGTTCTACGACCGCATGCAGTCTTTTCGCGAGTCATCACTCAGAAAATCCGCAGAGCGTATCAACGGAGTAAGTCTTAAAAAGGACAATGTATTTACTCCGGACGCCACTTCAAAAACGCTTAACGGATTCAGCGGTGATATAGGAATAAAAACCGTAAGTCTTGATTTTCCGTTCGATTACAGGCATGAAGAACCCTTCCCCGCGGACACAAAAATCAGAGTTGACGTCAACGAGGCTTTTGAAGAAGTGTTTTCACGTGCAGGGGATTTTTTGAATAAATCCGCTTAGCTATCTCATATAAATAACACATTTTTATGCAAGGTTCTTTACTTTGGGGTTCGGCGTGCGTATTTTATCATATATAGGAGAAAATATGGCGTCAGACGAAGATTTCAAAAACGATAACATAAATATGGCCGGTGATAAAAAGGACAAGGGATGCTGGGACGAGGACTGCGACAAGAAAGGCGGCGGACCGGACCACAAGCACCAGGAACCTCTTTTCAACTTCAACAAGGGCCAATTCAAGTTTTCAATTTGGTATTTTGTTGCAGCATTGATAATTATAATGCTGATAAACTCATTTTTTACTTCCAACACTTCCGAAACCGTTTCTTTCAGTTCGTTCAAGGACCTGATCTCAAACGGAACAATAACTGAAGTCCAGATCGGCAAGGATTACTATACGGGTACAGCCGGAAGCACCGGCTCCATACCGGGGTCACAAATCCAGGTTTACAGGACTATACCGGTTGACGATCCCTCATTTATACCGCTGCTCGACAGCAAGGGAATCAAATACAGTGCTGCCTCACAGAGAGGGAACTCCCTGATCAGCATGCTTCTGGGCTGGATCATACCATTTGCACTTATAATGGTAGTCTGGCGGTTCATGTTCAACAAGATGGGAGGCTCCGGCGCGGGCGTAATGAGCTTCGGCAAGAACAATGCCCAGCTGGTTGCCGAGGGCGATACAGGAACTACATTCGATGACGTAGCCGGAGCGGACGAAGCAAAGGAAGAACTTGTCGAGGTTGTCGATTTTCTTAAAACACCGAGAAAATACCTTGATATCGGCGGAAAGATCCCGAAGGGCGTTCTGCTTGTAGGCAGTCCGGGTACCGGAAAAACGCTGCTGGCCAGGGCGGTCGCGGGTTCGGCCGGAGTACCCTTTTTCAGACTCAGCGGTGCTGACTTCGTCGAAATGTTTGTCGGCGTCGGTGCAGCAAGGGTAAGGGACCTGTT
The DNA here is from genome assembly GCA_003245835.1 of Spirochaetales bacterium. Classification (GTDB taxonomy): domain Bacteria; phylum Spirochaetota; class Spirochaetia; order UBA9216; family UBA9216; genus Thalassospirochaeta. The sequence goes on from QKCC01000151.1 coordinate 27,075, forward strand.
CAAACAGGCAAGAGAAAAGGCGCCCTGCATCGTTTTTATCGACGAGCTCGATGCAATCGGCAAAAGCAGGCTCAATGTCGCGGCAGGCAACGATGAACGTGAACAGACTCTGAACCAGCTGCTTGTCGAGATGGACGGCTTCAGCGCCAAATCGGGAGTAATCATTCTCGGTGCAACCAACAGGCCCGAGGTACTCGATGCGGCGCTTCTGCGGCCCGGACGGTTCGACAGGCAGGTTGTAGTCGATAAACCCGATTTAGCGGGACGTGAAGCTATTCTGAGAATACACGCAACCGACGTCAAAATGGGCGGTGACGTCAATCTGACCGAAATTGCAAAATCGACCCCTGGATTTGTCGGAGCTGATCTTGCCAATATTATCAACGAAGGCGCACTTCTTGCAGTAAGGGCCGGACGGAGTGAAGTGCTTCAGGAAGACCTGATGGAAGCGATAGAAAAAACAATGGCAGGTCTTCAGAAGAGGAACAGGCTCATAAACAAGAAGGAACGCAAGATTGTCGCGTACCATGAAACAGGACACGCGCTGACAGCGGCATTTACCGACGGCGCCGATCCTGTCCAGAAAATCAGTATAATTCCGCGCGGCATAGGGGCACTGGGCTATACCCTTCAGACTCCGACCGAGGACCGCTTTCTTATGACCAAGCAGGAGCTGCTCGGTAAAATCGATGTGCTTCTCGGGGGACGCGCCGCGGAAGAAATCATCTTCAATGAGGTTTCAACCGGCGCCTCAAACGATATAACACGGGCCACCGATATTGCGCGCAGCCTTATAACCGAATACGGAATGAGCGATAAATTCGAGAACATGGTTCTCACTAAGCGATCGGCAACCTTTCTCGGACAGGAATCCGGAATGAGTCAGCGTGAATACTCCGAAACTACTCAGCAGTATGTTGATGAAGAGGTTGCGAAGATCATTAGCGGGCGTTACGAACAGGTTGTGAAGCTTCTGAAGGAAAAATCTGCAATTCTCGAAAGCATTACCGCAAAACTGCTCGAAAAGGAAACCATTACCTCCGACGAATTCACACAGATGGTCGGAGCATAACCACGGCACGGCCTGCGGCTTAAAAAGCGGCAGGCTGTGGACCGCTCTCTATCTGACCGACTGCCAGAAAGCCTTTATCAGCGGTGAGTTCAACCTTCTTTGCTGAACACAGATACCTACCGAATAAGGCGGCAGCGGCGGATCGACCTGAATCGGTTTCACATTAACCTCAAAAGGACGCTTGTCGAATACCAGTTCCGGAATAACTCCTGCACCGAGCCCGAGGTTCACCATTGCAAGAATCGCCTCATTTCCTGCGACCTGCGCATAAACATTGGGCCTGATATCACGCAGGCGGAACCATGCGTCAATGCGCCTCCGGGCGAGCTCCCGTTCGGGAAGAATCATCGGTACCCGCGCCCACGGGATTTCATCAGCCGGAACGTCTGAGTATGCCCAGTTAGCCGCCGGAACAATAAAGATAAGCGGAGTTTCGGTAATTTCCCGAAAGCTGATGCTCGAAGCCAGCTTGTCCGGTTTGGCGGCTATTGCAATGTCGGCCCGTCCCTCCTGTACATTCGCTACCGCCATGGAAGCGTCACCTGTTTTCAGATTTATATGAATCGACGGATACCGCTTTCGGAATTTCACCAGAATCGAGGGCAGAATACTGTAACAGGCTGTAACCGAGCAGTACAGGCTGAGCTCTCCCTTCAGCACTGTCTTATCGTCAATAAGCTCCTCACTCATCTCTTTCCAGAGATCTGAAACCTTTGACGCATATTCTGCAAACCGGACACCGGCCGGCGTCAGCGTCACCATCCGGTTATCGCGTTCAAAGAGTTTCTGCCCTAACTCGTCTTCAATGCGCTGAATCTGCCGGCTCAGCGCCGATGGGCTGATATTGCACAACTGGCTGGTCCTGCCGAAATGAAGGTTTTCTGAAAGTGTGAGAAAAAGCCTGAGAGAATAGTTGTCCATCTACGCCTCTTAATAGAGTGACCGCTTCCATTCGGAAGGAGGAGGCAGTATTATTTTACGCTGAAAAAAAACATCTTCAATCGATGGTTCAAAATACTGTACCGATGCAGTGAATACCAGCGCCGGCAGCCGCTGCCATTTCGTTGCCCATTCACGGTCAAGACTGTTCCCGTCTATACGCCCCCAAAGATCGGTTCCCGTCTCTCTGAAAAAAACAGTACAATAAAGGTTAGCGTCACCCGGGTCTATCACAATGAATTTCACCTGGTAACTGTTTCTTTTAAGGATATCATAATAAAAAAGTGCAAAATCGGTGTTGTCACCAACGCGGGTTTCAAAAAATTCTTCAGGCAGCTGCATATGCCCGTCATCTGAAATTTTTCGCGTCATTCCCTCGAACGATGAATAGAGATTGTCAATGAAATCACCGTTCTGCCCGGATATAGTATGCAGAAACGAGTAAATACCGTCCCCGTTTTTTTCAAAATCGCGGTAATCAATAAACTCTTCGTTCGTACCTGATTTGTATTTTACAGCGGCAAGCCCCAGCATATTCAGAACCCCGATACCGTCCCTGATACCGAGCATGGGCTGAAAGGTACTTCCGATCACGGTCGCAGACAGCATAGCCTCCCTGAAATCTATTGATTCATCCTGGGGGGTAAGAACATTTTCCGCTCTGAGGATTTTTATGCAGTAATTGTCTTCATAACTTCGCCTGAGCTCTCCGTAAAGGTATGCGTCGCTGCCGTAAACCTTTTCTATTTCATCAATCAGCCGGGCTCCGGGTTTTTGAAACATGAAACTGATCTCAAATCCGTAGCGATCCCAGGAAAAACCGTATACATCTCCGAATGATGTTTTAGTCTTTGTGAACAGCGAGTTTTCGACAATAACGTAATCCCGGTTCTCGAGCATCTGATCAAGCGCTTCCTTAACGGAACTGTCAACAAGAACAGCTGTTTCGATGCCCGGTCCCGGAACATCGAGGCTGTCGGAACCTGCAAATTCCTCAAGCTCAACTGATATCAGCCGGCTGCGGTCTTCAGCTCTTCCCAGATGTTCAGCTGAGGCGTCGGTATAAATAGAAACCCCGGCATTCGGTTCATACTGGGCATAAAGATTAATTGATGCGAAGATTAACACAGCTGACAGGCAGAAAGTTATGCGCTTCATTCACTCATTATAATAAGCGCTGACTTATTTGACTACTAATTAATCTGCCCTAATTAATCATCTTAACTTTTCCGATAATAGTATAGACGGAGGGGAATATGGATTCACTCAAAAAGAAATCAATCGCTGTAGCATCCGGCAAGGGGGGCGTAGGAAAGACGACGACCTGCGTTAATCTTGCTGTCTACTTTGCCCGCAAGGGTTCCAAAACCGCACTCATCGATCTGGATCCCCTTTCAGACATCGCTACCCTGCTTGATATTAAGGAAGCCGGCGCGGCATCGAATAATACCGATACGGAAGATTTCGATGCGAATAAAATAGGGGTGCTTCCGAATCTTGACCTGATTTTCCCCGAGGCAAAGCTCGAAAACCGCGAAACCGGTGCATTTGATCTGTTAAGAAAATTCAGCGACAGGCTGTCATCCGATTATGATAAACTCATACTTGATCTTCCTGCAGGAAGCGAATACGAAGAAAATCTGGTCTTCCTGCAGTTTACCGACAAAGTGATTATAGTTACAAATGATGAACCTACGTCGCATACAGCATCCGGTTATTATATAAAGCAGGCCCATGAGCAGAAGGAAGACCTCGAGTTTCTTCTGTGGCATAACCGTTACGCAGGAATAACCACGGCCGGATTTGACCCCGGAGATCTTCCGGGAAACTATAACAAGAACGTATCTGACGAGAACCGCTTCGATTTCAGCAGAGTAAGCCTCAGTGACGCGGCATTTATTCCCGACGATCCGGCAATGGACCTGCTTAAAAGCAACCCTTCACTGGCCGTAAACATTCTTGCTCAGATGAGCGAAAGAATCGACTTCCTGATCGAACAGAGGATAGATGAAATATCGTATTCAGCCGATCTGCCGGGTCTTTCCGGCGGTCTGATTCGCCATTATCTGCATCTGAATCCATATATCCGCAGTACTGAAATCACATTCAAAAAGATTTCGGAATACATCTTCGCATTAATGAACACAAAAACCCTCAGCAGCGCCGGTTCAGATTACCACAAAGCTATCGCCGCCGGGGCAGTTGATGTTTTCACCGGACTTGAGCAGGACAGTATTTTCATTCTTCTTGAAAAGATCATGAACGATCAGCTTATGACGGAACTTCTGAAGACCTCCGCGAGGCTTAAAATAGCCGTCGACAATCTGAATAACTCGAGCCGCATGTTCTTCAGCGGACATGAGACGGGCGACCTTAAAGCAGTCGATAAAAACCTGAGCATGCTGCTTCAGAAGCTGCATTCCGAACGCAATAATCACAATGCCTATATTAAAAGCACTGCCGGTCTTCTGCTTTTCGATTTTGCCTTGTATAAGCTTCTGTCTTCAAAAACCGTTTCCGAAATGATTCTTGATATCATACCGGTCAGAGAAAACAGCCGCGGCGAAGAGATTCGCGACAAGCACAGGCAGATCATGCAGCTGATCAGGGAAGAGGAAAGTTACAAAAAAAACTTCCTGCGGCTGATTGATGTGCTTTTTCCGGTTGTACTCAGACAGATTGCCACAATTGTAGAAACATTCAATATTGCCGGTTTGATATTCAACAATTCGGAGGGCGTTAAAAAGGATGTCTACCTGAAACTGCTCTCGACCTTTCTTCACAACAGTGTGAACAGCGGCTTAGGAATTGTAGTAGGATTCCCGTTCCGCCCTGCATCAGCTGCGTTCGAAAAATCAGCGGCAGCACTGCTTTAAACCGCTTTTCCGGCCGGCACATCAGATGCCGGCTTTTTTTTCAGAAATTTCAATAACGCTCTTGAAATATATTCCGCCTGTGATAAAGTATGAATTCCGCTATACGTCCGTTTATTCAGAATCAGTTTAATTTGTAATTTATTTTTGATTTTTTCGCTCTTATAAGATTGCAACACCATATATTGCGTGGTAAAATACTCTTCGGACATTAAAAAGCACTATATGTAGAGCTGGCATTGCCGATAATGAAAATATGAAATTAAAATCAGGGATTAATTAATGAGATGCCCGCGATGCGGTGAAGATAACGATAAAGTTCTTGAATCCAGGCAGGCTTCCTCCGGAACATCAATCAGACGGCGGAGAGAGTGCGTGGCTTGTTCGTACAGATTTACCTCTTATGAACGTATTGAAGAACGTCCGCTTATGGTTGTAAAACGCAGCGGAAACCGGGAACCATTTGACTTAACCAAAATTGCAAGGGGACTGCAGCGTTCACTGGAAAAGAGACCTGTTCCGGCAGAAACTGTCAGCGAAATCCTTGCGCATATTGAAGATCAGGCTTATATGATTGGGAAGAGTTCCCATGAAGTATCTGCCGCAGAACTTGGTGAAATCGTGCTTGAAAAACTTTACGGAATAGACAGTGTTGCATATATCAGATTTGCTTCAGTCTACCGTTCGTACACCGATGTTCAGGAATTTATCGAAGAGATAAAAAAATTAAAACATTAAAAACTGGGAGGAACTGTGGATTTCAGGCAGAACGATAACGACTGGAGGGAATTTCTCGGAGTCGAGCACAAACCCGCCGCACAATCAGTAATACGATTGATTGTGAAGCGGGACGGTACTACGGAGAAATACGATCGATGGAAGATAGCAAGCGCTATCGGAAGAGCGATTGCGGCAGCCAAAAACCATGAAGATCTGGATCTTGTAGAAGAACTGACTGCGCGTGTTGAGAACGCTATTGCCGGCTTCATGAGCGGCAGGCATCCGAATTCGGCACCGGCAATCGAGGAAATTCAGGATATTGTCGAAACAATACTTGTAGAATCAGGCGAAGTTGAAGTAGCCAAGTCGTACATCATTTACAGGGCGCGGCATGAAGTTATGCGTGATACACGTAAACTGATGCTCGATATAAACGGCACCATGGACGGATATCTCCAGCAGTCCGACTGGCGGGTAAACGAAAACGCCAACGTCAACTTCTCTCTGGGAGGCCTGATTCTTCATAACTCAGGTACTATCACGGCAAACTACTGGCTTAAAAATATCTACTCGGAAGCTATTTCGGAAGCGCACAGGAATGCAGATTTTCACATCCATGACCTTTCCATGTTTTCAGGCTACTGTGCCGGATGGTCTCTTCGGCAGCTGATCCAGGAAGGGCTCGGCGGAGTTCCGGACAAGATCACTTCCCTGCCCGCATCACACCTTTCGACTCTGATCCAGCAGATAGTCAACTTCCTCGGCATCATGCAGAATGAATGGGCCGGAGCACAGGCGCTGTCGAGTTTCGACACATACCTTGCCCCGTTTGTGAAGGCCGACGAATTGTCGTTCAAGGAAGTAAAGCAGGGTCTGCAGAGCTTCATCTTCGGGGTCAACACCCCGTCGCGATGGGGAAGCCAGGCACCGTTTACAAATATCACCCTCGACTGGACTGTTCCCCATGACCTGCGAGACAAACCCGCAATCGTCGGAGGAAAAGAGCTTGATTTCACATACGGCGAATGCCAGGAAGAGATGGATATAATCAACAAGGCGTTCATCGAGCTGATGCTTACAGGCGATGCAAACGGAAGGGGCTTCCAGTACCCCATTCCGACCTATAACCTGACCCAGGATTTCAACTGGACGTCACCTAACGCAAAACTCCTGTTTGAAATGACCGCGAAATACGGAACTCCGAACTTTCAGAACTTCATAAACTCGGACCTTGATCCCAACGACGTCCGTTCGATGTGCTGCAGACTTCAGCTTGACAAACGTGAACTCAGAAAGCGCGGCGGCGGTCTTTTCGGTTCGGATGAGTTTACAGGTTCAATCGGTGTTGTAACACTGAATCTTCCGAAGATCGGATACCTTTCGAGATCAAAACAGGAATTCTATAACCGGCTGACCGACCTGATGGACCTTGCAGCTCATTCTCTACAGATCAAGAGAAAAGTGGTTAACAGGCTGATGGAGGCAGGACTTTTTCCGTACACAAAACGCTACCTGTCGCATCTGAATAACCATTTTTCAACAATCGGTATCTGCGGAATGAATGAAGCGCTTCTGAATTTCCTCGGTAAAGACATCACCGAACCCGAAGGACGTGAATTTGCGCTTGAAGTCCTTGATTTCATGAGGGCAAGGCTTGCTGATTACCAGGAAAAGACAGGCGATCTGTACAACCTTGAGGCATCTCCGGCGGAAAGCACAAGCTACAGGCTGGCGAAGCACGACAAGCAAAGATACCCTGACATCATCACATCAGGCACCGACGCCCCCTTCTATACTAACTCGTCGCAGCTTCCTGTTGACTATACAGCAGATATCTTCGAAGCGCTTGATTTACAGGACGAGCTTCAGGTCAAATACACCGGCGGAACAATGTTTCACGGATTCCTTGGCGAAGCTGTTGAGGACTGGGAAGCATGTATGAACCTGGTAAGAAGTATTGCATCCAATTACAGGCTGCCGTTTTTTACGATATCACCGACTTTTTCAATCTGTCCGAAGCACGGATACCTGAGCGGGGAGCATTTTAACTGCCCGAAATGTGCGGATGAAGAAAAGGCCGACATCATAAAGCGGATTGATGCACTGGAAGGCGAAAAATATAAATTAACCGAATCTATAAAATAAACTGGGAGAAAAAAATGAGAACTATCGAAACAATCAACAGTGAGATCAGCGAACTCAAAGAGAGAATGCTGTCCGTAAAGGGAACCGAAACCGAGGTGTATACCAGGATCGTAGGTTATTACCGTTCCGTTAAAAACTGGAACAAGGGAAAGAGGGACGAATACGGCAAGAGAAAACTTTTTTCGCAGCCGAACAGACCCTCGATAAGAGAAGCAGCAGGAACAGCTGTCAGCACAGCTACATTTATAGATACTCCGGCACCGAGAAGGAAGGCACTCTCTGCAAGCAAGGGTGAGCCGTCAGGTTACTATTATTTCTACCGCAGCACCTGCCCGAACTGTCCTCCGGTCAAAAACTGGCTCGATGATTTCAGCATGAACGGTTCCGCAGTCAATGTAGACGATAAAGACGGTTTTGAAAAAGCAGCGTCTTACCAGATATTCGTTTCACCTACAGTTGTTTTTCATGACGATGAAGGGAAAGAGATGTACCGTGCCACAAATGTCGGCGCACTTGATGCACTCTTTTCCAACGCCGTAGTTTAAAACCTGCTTCGGCGATGGGCGAAAAACTCTACGGTTTAAACAAAACTACGCTTATTGATTACCCCGGGAAGGTTGCATCGACAATTTTTACCCGGGGTTGTAATCTCAGATGCCCCTACTGCCATAATCCCGACTTCGTTTCATGCTGCGAAGACATCCCCGACCTTTTTAAATGGAGTGAAATTGTCGACTACCTTAAAAAAAGGTCCGGACTTCTCGGAGGAGTCTGTATTACCGGCGGGGAACCCCTGATTCATGACGACATCCCTGAACTGATATCAGATATCCACAGTATAGGACTTAAGGTTAAAATTGACACCAACGGGACCCTTCCTGAAAAACTCAGATCACTTAAAGCCGATTACATCGCTATGGATATAAAAACTTCGCTCAAGAACTACAAACTTCTCGGATACACCGGAAGTGAAAGCGAACTCGCCGGCAGAGTCACTGAATCAATCAGGATAATCAGGGAATCAGGAATCCCTCACCACTTCAGAACAACGGTTGTGCCGGGGATTGTATCTGAAAGCGACATTGAAGAAATCATAGGCATGGCTGCCGGTGAAAAGATCTATGTTCTTCAGGGATACCGACCCGGAGTTACACTCGACCCTGCATACTCTGAAGTCCCTGCAATGGAACCTGAAAGGCTGGAAACTATGTGTGGAATGTTTAAGGCAGCCGGTATCGACTGCACATTGCGGTATAACAACTAGGCGGGTCAGCAAGGGTGTGTATATGGTTTATTCCGCTGCCGCCTGACTGAAAATTCTGATAAAGATGAACTATTTCCGGAAGTTCTGTATACATCTTTTACGGAATATTCTGATACTTTAAATCATCTGATTATACAGTTATCTCCCAATCACTTCCGGTAAACTGAAAGACCGGGACGACAGCAGCTATTTACCGAAGCTGGGGGGCCCCTGAAACGGCGGAAAAAATCTACCTTTTTTCCGCCGTTTCAGGGGTCAGCAAGGGCGTGTATATGGTTTGATCCGCTGCCGCCCCGCTCTATTCATTAAGAAATATTTCATTAAACTGGTATTCAAATTTCCTCGGGATCATAATTTCATTTACGCAGTTCAGAGCGTAATTATCTGTCATCCCCGCAAGATAATCAAAAACGACATTCTGTGTACCGCCGTCAACCTCAAGGTAAAAGGGCTTCATTTTTCTGTAATAATCGCTGAACCTTGCCGCAAGGAAATTATTCTCAGCCTTGTAAATCTCATCGTCCTCACCGCCCTTTTCAAGCATCTCGCTCAGATATTCAAAAAGGGTCTTCAGAACGCGCTCGAAGTACCTGTGGTAGGATGACAGCATTGGGTTTTTATATATTCGCTTATAGTTAAAATCCTTGAGTTCGATCATGGCTTTGAAAACATCATCTGAAAATCCTATTCTGCCCGTTTCGAGTGACGTGGCAATCAGGTCGTTTACCATGGTGTTTATGATCTCGCTGTTGTTTTCACCCAGAAGCTCCCTGACGTCGGCTGAAAGCTCATCGCGGCTGATCAGTTTAAGCTGCAGGGCATCCTCAAAATCCCGGCCCATATAAGCAATCTTATCCGACATACGGACAATAACAGCCTCCCAGGTAGCAGGGTAATTGTCCCGGTTTTTAATAGAAGACAGGTCTTTTACCTCAAAATCCGGGACAATGGACTGTTCAAATTTCTCTCCGCAGTGATTCAGGATCCCGTCACGAACTGCATAGGTCAGGTTAAGTCCCTTTCCGTAATTCGCAAGGTGATCCACAACCCTGAGTGAATATATTTCGTGCTTGAACCCTCCCGACCCGCTCATCAGCTCGGAAAGTATGGTCTCACCCACATGTCCGAACGGAGTATGCCCCAGATCATGACCGAGGCCGATAGACCAGGCGAGGTCGGCATCGAGATCAAGCGCCCGGCAGATGGTTGCCGAGATCGAGGCAACGTGCATCACATGCTCAATCCTGGTACAGATGTGATCATTATGCGGAGAGAAAAACACCTGGGTTTTATGTTTCAGGCGCCGAAACGGGTAACTGTGAATTATAGCCGTCGTATCCCGGAAATATGATGTCCTTAAATCCCTTGATCTTGCTGTTTTTCTTGCAGTAAGTTCACTATTGGGGATAGGATTCTTGAAAAAAAGACTGTTCATAAAAAATCCTGAAAACTTTTATTGCATTTCTGTTTCAAAGTTTATATCATTATAAACGGAATGGTCAACTTATGAAAAACGAGAAAATTCTTGTAGTAGAAGATGAGCGGATTATAGCTATTGATCTGCAGCGCAGACTCGAACGTTTCGGCTACTTTGTAGTGGGAATCGCTGCATCCGGAGATCAGGCTCTGGAGCTCGTCAAACAGCACAAACCCGATATTATCCTTATGGATATAATGCTCGTCGGTGACATTGACGGTATAGAGACTGCTACAATCATCAAGAATGAATTCGCTATTCCGGTTATATTCCTTACCGCTTACTCCGATGAAAAAACCCTGGAAAGAGCTAAAATCGCCGAACCATCAGGCTATATCCTGAAGCCGTTTAAAGACAAAGAACTTTACACAACTATAGATATTTCGCTCTATAAATACAGGGTCGATCAGGAGCTTAAGCGGCAGCAGCGCTGGTCAACGGCCATACTGCATTCAATCGGAGACGGTATAATAGCAACAGGAAAAGATGAAAAAATAATCCTGATGAACCCGATAGCAGAAAAAATCAGCGGATGGTCGGAAACTGAAGCGATTAACAGAAATATTTCCGATATAATTGAACTTGAAGATATAAGTGAACAGAGCCATTCAAAAATGAGACTTCCTGATGCAACCTACCTGTTGACCAGAAAGCGGCCCTTCACTTTTAAAAGCTGTTACCTTGCTAACCGTTTCGGCGAAAAGCTTCAGGTTGAGGGATCACTCGCTTCTATTACAGATAAAACCGGGAATTTTGAGGGACTGGTTCTGGCGATCCGCGATATGACTAATGTTAAAAAACTCTCTGATGCGGTCGAGTACCATACCAGCCACGACAAACTCACTGGATTGTCGAACAGAGATACTTTTTCTGTTCAGCTTGAAGAGGCTCTTCAGAAATCAAAAACCTCAAAGGGTGTATATGCTCTTGCATATATTGATATTGACAGATTCAAGATCATCAACGAAACCTGCGGCCACACAACAGCGGATTCAATGTTAGTCGAAACCGCTTCGGTTATAAAGGAATTTTCCGAAAACCCGAACGACAGCGCACGGATCGGGGGCGACCAGTTCGGCCTGATTTTTTATTCAGACAGTGAAAAGGATGCTGTTAAAAGGATCCATGAACTGCACAGCTCATTTCACAGGAAAAAGCTTAAATGGAATGGAAACGTTTTCGCCTTCGACACCAGCATCGGGCTCAGCTTCATCGACGATAACTCTGGAAACGTGTCCGAGATACTCGCCGAAGCCGATGATGCCTGCCTCATAGCAAAGGAAGAAGGCGGTAACCGGATCAAGGTTTATAACCGGAAAGAGAACCGTTTTCAGCAGAGGCGAGGTGAAATGGAATGGGTCAGCAAACTGTCCAAAGCCCTCGATGAAAACCGTTTTGAACTGTTCATCCAGGAAATACGTCCGTTGAATCCTTCCAAGTATTCGTACAGCAAGGGTGAAATACTTATCAGGATGAGAGACGAAGAAGGCAACTTGGTAATGCCTATCGATTTCATTCCTGCGGCAGAACGCTACAACATGATGGTCCAGATTGATAAATGGGTTATCTCAAGAGCAGTTGAACTGTACCTCGAAAACCAGAGCAACGGCAAGCTTGCAGGCATCAAGGAAATAACCATCAACCTGTCAGCTCAGTCGATGGCAGACGACAGCGTTCTTAAGCTTATCAGGTCGATTTTCCAGACATCTCTGATACCGGCAGGCACAATCTGTTTTGAAATCACGGAAACTGCCGCTATTACGAATATGGCTTCTGCCCATGAATTCATTCATGAACTGCGACAAACCGGCTGCAGCTTTGCGCTTGATGATTTCGGAAGCGGGTTTTCTTCTTTCAACTACCTTAAAAATCTGCCTGTAGAATACCTGAAGATTGACGGTATATTTGTAAAAAATATGCACGAAGATGAAGAAAACAGGGCAATGGTAGAGGCAATAAACAACATGGGGCATATTATGGGTAAAAAGACGATTGCCGAATTCGTCTGCAATCCCAGAATCATAGAAATGCTGACTGAAATCGGTGTTGATTTTGCCCAGGGTTATGAAATAGCGACACCCCGGCCGCTTTAGTCAATTCAATTGTTGGTCAGCCCGGCTACAGCAGCTCCTATTATCGGGGCGTTCTCGATCTGCCTGATTTCATAGAAAATTCCGGCCTTTTTAAAGTACGAGTCTATATTGCTGATTACCTGCTCTTTAAGCCCGTAAAGGTTCCAGAATGTTGTTCCGTCTATACAGAGGCAGATCGGCTTATCGGCACTTCTGCCCTTCCCTGTCTTTGTAAGGATACCGGCAATCATAACTGACGCGAGGTATGCTGCTCTTGCAGTCAATGCCTGCGATATCTCCATTATCACTTCAAGATCACTGCTTTCAGCTCTGGACTTCAGTTCTTCCGGCAGCTTCTGGTCCGAAAGGAATGCGCTTAGGTCGGCGGCGTTACAGGTTTTCCCGAAATCACCGGATGATTCGAGCGCGGCACTGAACTTATCCGAAAAACAGCCGGCATCGGCAGCGCTTCTGAGTACCGAAAACCAGAGTGTTCCCAGATACCCGCCGGAAACCATTTTCTCGAATTTATACGCTTCTGAATCAGAGGTGGTCTCCCTGTACCGGGCATCGGCCTTGCCGGATTCAAAAATACCGCAGGAACCTGCTTCCATATTTATCAGCTGGCTCCCGTTCTCAGGCAGAGTATCTACCTTTCCTATTCTGGAATTCTTCTCATTATAGCTCGCGTTTACCCCGGTTCCGTAAATCAGTCCAACGAACTCATCGAATTCTCCGTTTCGTCCGGCAGCCCTTCCGGCAAGCAGTGTAGCGACTGTATCATTCAGCAGCACAATCTTTCTGATACCGGATATTCCGCGCTTTTCAAGAGTATCAAGAACCCCCCTGCCTATCAGTTCCCCTACAACCTCACGCGCCTTGATTTCTTTACTGAACCCCGTAAGCCGGCCGTCTTTCTCTGCTGTTTTAACCATCGGGTATGAAAAACAGAATCCAATCTGCTCTATACCGTCAGTCAGGTCTGTAATAAAATCTACGATTTCATTGAAAAATTCTTCTTTTGTATGCTCTTTGAGAATTCCGGGCATTCCGCGTTTTCTGAATTGACTTATTACCGGTTCATTATCTTTTGTAAAGTGAACTACAGCAGCACGGAAATTTGTACCGCCGGCATCCAGAACAAGTACAGGCTTATTGGGCGGAATACGGGATCCCTCTTCAATGTATGTCGGCAGCATCGGCATACTGGAACTGCTGTCCAGCCCCTTCTGCATCTCATTCAGATATGATTCCAGATCCTTCTCGAAATTATAACATTCAGTGCTTATATGGTTACTGTATAAAAAATTTTTTACCGGGAGGTCTTTTCCTTTCATATCCATTCCTTTTGAGATATAATATTACATTAATAATGTATGAGTTGAAAAGGGAGATCTAAAACAAAATGCCGTCACAATCGGATGTAGCCAAGCTTGCTAATGTATCTTTCATGACCGTTTCGAGGGTGATCAACGGCAAAGAAAATGTCAAAGAAGAAACAAGGCGCAGGGTACTTAAAGCTATCGATGAGCTTGGGTATTACCCAAACGCTGCCGCACGGGCGCTTAATAATAATAAAACAGACGGAATAGGAATAATAATTCCACATGCCGAATTCATGAATGTAGCTCCCTATTTTCTGGACCTGATCACAAGTCTGGAACGAAATATCGACAGAATGGGTTATCATCTTGTTTTCAAACTTCCGACTTCACTTAAGAGCGCTTCTGATTATTCACAGCTTTACAAGGAACGTAAAGTCGACGGTGTAATTGTATTGGCGCCTTCGGTTGATCAGTGGCTTTTAAAAAAGCTTATAACCGACCATGTACCGTCCGTTGTTGTATACGGGCGGGATGATGAGCTCGATATAAATTACATCGATGCAAATAACCATAAGGGTGCAAAATCCGCGACAAACCACCTTATTAAACTCGGACATAAAAGGATCGGCATGGTTACCGGGAGCACGACTTTAATCTGCGGAAGGGACAGAATCAGCGGATACCTGGAAGCACTGGAAGAAAACAACCTTCCTGTAGATAAACGGCTGATCTTCTACGGCGACTGGCAGCCTGAAAGCGGCGTAAGGGCCTTCAGGTACTTTTTCGGACTGGCCGACCCTCCGACCGCAATTTTCTGCGCCAACGACCATATGGCACTGGGCCTTATGAGGGCTGCACAGCAGAATCGGCTCGAAATTCCCAGGGATCTTTCGCTTTTCGGCTACAACGATATTGCGTATTCAGGATATCTTACTCCTCCCCTGTCAACGATGAAACAGCCGCTTGATGAGATAGGAGAAAAGGCGATTGAGCTTCTTATAAAGACAATAGAAGAGCCGGACCGGCCGAAAGAAAAAATTATGCTTGACACCGAGTTCATTGACAGGGAATCGTGCACATTCCCGAGAAAAAATGTTCATATCAAACTCAGGCCGGAAACTCCGCTTGAGATGAAGCCTGAACTCAGGGCCGGACTTTACTATCCTCACCCGGAACCCCGCAAATAGCCTTTTTGCGGCGGTGCCGACGCAAAAAATCGAAGGCTTCTGAGCCTTTTTGCGGCGGTGCCGGTGTCCGCAGCATTCAATTTTATTGATGCCGAAAGATGAATTGTTGCGTTATTATTGACGCTTACCCGACTCTCGGCTATTGTATTTCGGTGG
>QKCC01000135.1 GCA_003245835.1 Spirochaetales bacterium
CCCTTTCAGCCTGCCATTCAGGGTCTCAGCCATTTTGGTATTGATAAAGCCCAGTTCCTTTACAAGCCAGGCTTCTGTTGTCAGATTTTCGTCTTCCATAATCCTTCCTCACATTCAGTTTCAAAATCCTCCGTATTTTTATATTCTGAAATACGGTTTAAGTATGTACATCCACACAGATTTCACTCAGTATAACAGTATCCGACAGAACACAATATGGCTAAAGTCTCAGTTAGATCTTTTTATAACAAAAGTAAAATCATCATTTTCCCATTCTCGTGTAATCAGGCCTGACTTCTCCATCTCGTTTAAATTTTCCGCGACCAGGTCGACTGGAAGCCCCAGGTTGGAGCGTATCTCAGATTGTGTCAGTCAGCCTCCCTGCTGTACAAGCATCGAGCTGACAAGCCCTGAAAAACTCCGTAATGTTTATTTTTCAGTTTCATTCAAGCCTTTTCCTTTTTTACGCACCCCTGTTGTGCTCTTTAAAATAACTGCTGTACCCACGATTACAGCATCTGCGCTCCGTCACAAAATCCGGTTATCTATAGACATAATAATTTTTTTCGTATATAGATTTGATATTATATAGACTAATTTCTTATACCGGGAGTCTCAATGAAAAGAAAAACTCTTTCGTTGATCAGAATAGCTGTGCTCATTCTGATAATCATCGACATTACCTTCGAAGCCTACATGCATCAGGTCAAGGGCGGCGGTCCTGAAGGGTCGCCTTCGATACATGCGCTCTGCCCGTTCGGAGGTCTCGAGAGTCTGCTTTCAGTTTTTACCGCTGGACAGCTGCTTGATAAAATATATGCCGGAACCATGGCCCTGTTTATAATTTCGGTTGTTCTGGCTGTTGTGCTCAGACGATCCTTCTGCGCCTGGATATGCCCTCTCGGCGGCCTTCAGGAGCTGTTCGGACGTGCCGGACGAAAGATTTTTAACAAAAGCTTCAAAGTCCCGGTTTCTGCCGACAGGTACCTTCGTTATCTGAAATATCTGGTACTGGCCCTGGTCCTGATCCTGACATGGAAAACCGCGACACTGTGGTTTTCTCCGTACGATCCCTGGGCCGCCTACGGTCACCTGGGAGAAGGTCTGGCTTCTGTCTGGACCGAGTTTGCGATAGGTTTTATTATTCTGCTGGTATCTTTTGCCGGATCATTTTTCTACGATCGCTTCTTCTGCAAGTATATGTGTCCGATGGGTGCGTTTCTCGGAATTGTATCAAAGCTGAGTCCTTTCCGGATAAAACGATCAGAAGCGATATGCATCAACTGTAATCTATGTACCAAAGTCTGTCCTGTAAATATTGATGTTGCGCGTGTTGAGACTGTAAAATCTGCCGAGTGTATCAACTGCCAGGAATGTACTTCGGTCTGCCCCAAAGACGGCGCTCTTGTCAATGAATTCTCTATTGCGAAGGGAAGAACGGTTAAACCGCTGGTCATCGGCCTCGTTACCCTTGTTATCTTCTTCGGCGGAATCGGTATCTCAAAGCTGACAGGAAGCTACGCTCTGCTGCCGCAGCCGATCACCGAAGAAACGGTGATTACTGATGTTGATAGTCTGAAGGGGTACATGACTATAAGGGAGATTTCTACTGCAATGGGCATGGCTCTTGACGAAGTTTACAGGCGGATGGAGATTCCCGAAAACATTTCAGCCGATACCACCATGAAGGACGTATCCGGCATGATAGACGGATTTGAGTTTCATACTGCCCGGGAAAAGCTTAAATAAATTAAACTGCATACTCTTAAACGGCACCTTCCTGCTTATTCAGCAGGAAGGTAAAGCCTTCTAATTATCAGAAATCTTCGAAACTGCGGAAAGCTCCTTGTCGGAAAGCAGTTTGTCGATATTGAGGATTATTACAAACCCGCTTTCAAGCTTCCCCATTCCCGAAATGAACTCGTTATTGATAAAAGCACTCATTCGCGGCGGAGGTTCTATCTGCTCAGATTCAAGATTTATCACTTCATGAGCCGAATCCGCAATTATGCCGACCGGAATAACACCGTGCCCGCTTTCGAGCTCAAGCACGATGATTGCTGTATCCTGGGTATATTCAGTCCTGTTATGCCCGAACTTTTCTTTAAGGTCAATTACAGGCACTACACTGCCCCGTATATTCACAACTCCCCGGATCATTTCGGGCATTCCCGGAACCTTCGTTATCTCAGGTACCTCAAGTATTTCTCTTACCTTGAAAACGTTGACTGCATAAAGTTCCTGTTCAATTCTGAAAGTTACAAACTGATTTTCCGTTATCACTGCTGCCATAATTATTCCGCCTAGAATTCTTCAAAATTGTCATCGTACCTTTCCGAGTTTATAAACTCATTGACAACAACCCGTTTCGACGATTCTTTTGAAGGTGATTTTCCGACTGATTTAACAGAAGCAGCGATCTGTTTCACAACTACCTGGCTGGTCTGTCCGGCAGGCTTTATTCTATCCAGCTTCCTATGGCCTGCATCGTCCACCCTGAAAAAGTTTACAAGTTCAAGCAGATGTGACGCCTGTGCGGTAAGCTCTTCGGACATGGACGAAGACTCTTCTGCCGCCGCAGCATTCTGCTGAATGACCTGGTCAAGCTGAATCATGGCCTGATTGATCTGCCCTATCCCTGAGTTCATTTCTGCGCTTGAAGCATTTATTTCCTGAACAAGATCAGCGGTCCGCTGAATATCAGGAACTATAGCCTGGATTTTGGCCCCGGCGTCATCTGCCTTGGCCACTGTGGACTGGGCAAGACTCTGAATCTCGGCCGCGGATTTCTGACTGTTTGCAGCAAGTTTTCCGACTTCGGTTGCAACTACCGCAAAGCCTTTGCCGTGTTCACCAGCCCTGGCTGCCTCAATTGCTGCGTTCAGGCTCAGCAGGTTGGTCTGCCTGGCGATTTCTTCGATTACGCTGATTTTTTGGGCTATTTCGTTCATCGCCTCGACAGCTTCCATTACCACCTTTCCGCCTTCGGTTGCGCAGCCTTTGACGCAATTTTTTCGGTCTGTGCAGCATTATCTGCATTCTGCTGAACGTTGGCTCCCATTTCTTCTAGTGATGATGAGACCTCTTCGGCATTCGCTGCCTGTTCCGTAGCGCCCTGCGACATCTCGGTTGATGTATCGCTGAGCTGCTGGCTGCCTTCTGATACCATTATTGAAGAGCTGCGGACTTCGGTCACAACCTCACGCAGTTTGTTCTGCATATCCCGAAGTGCATCGGCAAGTTTGCCAAGTTCGTCTTTCTGAACAACATCAAGCCTGGTGGTAAGATCTCCGTCGGCAAGCTCCATGGCAAATCTTACGCCCTTACCCAACGCTTTGGTAATTGCAAGTGTTATCGCAACAGCAATAAAAATTGAAATAAGCAACGCGATAATGAAACCGGTTATAATCACCCTGATAGAAGACTCAATAGTAGCGGAGCTTTCGGCAGCCTTAAGCTTGGTTTGGTCAAGACCCGCGGCTGCAACAACCTCTACAGAGCTTAGAACATTATCAGCAGAATCATTTCTGAGCTGGTTCAATTCCGCGAGTTGTTTATACGAGGCTGATATATCAGAAAGTGCTGACCCGTAGGTATTCTTTGCTTTTTCTACCGCTGCCAGCTGGTCCAGGTTCACCTGCTGCCGCGTAACCGCCCTGATGTCGGAGATATTCCTGTCAATCTGCTTTAGATCGGCAAGCGCGTCATCTACGATTGCGTAGTCAACATACAGCTGGGCTTTGAACGCCTTTACACGGGCCTGATTGCCCAAGTCATTTATATCGTTGACCAGGTAGATTTTCCGCATGCGTTCAATCATCTGGCTGTCATTTTTGTTTAAAGACAGATCATCACGGAACTGCTTTTCCTGGCTGGCTACAAAGAGATTAATCTGCTTCACAAATTCTGCGGCACTCGAATCCAGCTGCATTCTGTGTTCGATTATTCCGTTTATAATCTTTTTTGTCTGTGCTGCGGCATCATCGTATTCTTTGACATGTTCCTGAACCGTGGCAACGTTCTGCCTGAGTTTAACAAGATCATTTGAACTGGCAGCCAAAGTCTCTGCATCTTTCAATTCCTGGTAAATACGGCTCAGGGTTTGCTCTGCTTCATTGTAATAATTTTCGTCAAAACTGAGGCTGTAGCCGCGCATCGCGTACATTGTAGCTCTGGAATCCCTTTCCAGCTGTGATGCAAGCTCTACCTCCGGAACGTATTCATTTTCCATCTGCACCGCAAGTTTCTGAATCGAAAGCATGTTGCTGACTGTGATTAAAATCACTACAGCTACGATCACAAGGACTGAACCGAATCCCAGAAACATTTTTCCTGCCATTTTAAGATTTTTAAGCATTTTTTATTCTCCATGTATTTATAGATTCTATTTTAAGGGTAGTGATTGCAAATGCGAAATCAATATTATACAATCGGGTATAAATCGGTATTTTTTGGGTATGCTTTATACCCATTATGAACCAGGTTGATTAAAAATAATGAAAAATGAAAATGAAGAATTAAAAAGCAGAAAAACTCTCAATGAAATCACTGTGATAGTTGAAGAAGAGCATATCACCCTTTATGAAATACTGCAAAAGATTTCATCAATACTTGCTGCCGCACTCTGTTCCTGTGCAAACTATACTATCGAACTGGAAGTTGAAAAATCATTATATCATTCAAAAGACTTCGTCCCGCTCAGGAATGTGTACGAGTTCCCTATCTTTATAGAGCGCTATCGATGCGGCACTCTAAAAATATTCTCAGATAAGAACAGAAAAGCAAATTCGGAAGCCTGTTTATGTGAAGAAGATACCGAATTTATTCATTACATCTGCGAAAGGATAGGCCGGATAATACACCGCTACCGGCTGACAGCCGAACTGCATGAAACCCAGGAGAAGCTCGAATCAAAAAACAGGCAGCTCAAGAATAAATATATAGCACTCAAGGAATTGATGGAACATATTGAAACAGAAAGAGCCCATAAAGACAATGAAATAATAAGCTATATCGAAACTATCATTAATCCGATACTGTCAAAAATGAAAACCTCGGCGACCCCCGAAAAATATTTTGCAGAACTTGAAAGAACTGTCGGCAACATCGCCTCCGATTTTAATACAACACTAAAATACAATTACACAAAACTGACACCGAAAGAAAGAGAGATCTGCAATTACCTTAAAAACGGTTCAGGCAGCAAGGAAATTGCGGACTTGCTGAACCTTTCAGAACAGACGGTGGCCAAGCACCGGGACCATATCCGCAAAAAGCTTGGAATAAGCAATAAAAAAGTCAATCTGGTATCATTCCTGGAATCATTGGAAACCCGGAATTCCCCTAAAAGTAATTTTTAAATTAAAACTGCGATACAGCTGCAATAACTCAAATATTTTCAATAGCTTTTTCTAAATCATCTTTGGTAATGAACCCCAAATCAAGAGCTATTTCACCGAACTTCTTATGAGGTTCAAGAGTGTTCTGTACTCTCAGAATCTCTTCCGCCTGTTCCAGGGACAGCTGTTCCAGTCTTATAAAGTATTCTCCAATCTTCTCTTTCATACTTTGAAAGGTTAGCATGAAAACATCAAAAAATCGACGAAATTTCCTATTATAAGAACCTGAAAGACGAGCTTCGACTGGTATAAACGCTCTACGAGGCTAAAGCGGCAGGCTGAGAAACAGCACGCCCAGAATCAGGCTTATAACTGTTACCGGAATCCCTGCCTTCAGATAGGTTCCGAAGGATATTTGGATTCCCTCTTTTCTTGCTGATTCAGCGACAATAAGGTTCGCGACAGAGCCGAGCAGCGTCAGGTTCCCGGCAAAAGTTGACGACATAGCCAGCGTGAGCCAGGCGGCCTCGGGAGCCGGAAATGACGGAATAATAGGCCGGAACAGCAATACCGTCGGAACATTCGAAAGAATGTTGCTCAGCACTGCCGAGACAATCGACAGCGGGGCCGCCCCTTTCACAGCGAAACCCTGAACATAGGAAAAAAGTACATCACTGAGCCCTGTGGTTTTTACAGCCCCGGTTACAATGAAAAGGCCGATAAAGAACACCAGCAGGGTGAAATCTATTTCACTGAAAACCTTTTTCGGCTTTACCCTCCGGGTAAACAGAAGCAGAGCAGCCGCAGCCAGGGAAGCCAGCGGTATGGGAACGCCAGCAAGGAAAGCGGCGAGCATTCCGGCAGTTGCAAAAGAGCTTTTGTAAAGAAGCGGGCGCAGAATCCGCACCGATAAAACCGGCACGTCCGGAAATGTATAAGCCCCGAATTCCTTCCTGTACAGTAAAACAAGAACTCCGAAGACTACGGCAAGTCCTGCAAGAGCCGCCGGGGTCAGCCGGGCCGCGAAAGAAGAATATGAAATACCTGAAGCCATTCCGATAATCATGTTCTGGGGGTTGCCTGTCAGGGTTGCCGCGGAGCCGATATTTGCCGCAGTCATCAGTCCTATCAGGTAAGGGACCGGGTCGCGCTTCAGACCCCTGGTAATGCTTATTACCAGGGGCGTCATCATAAGCACGATAGTATCATTTAAAAAGATTGCAGAAAGGATTCCCGATGACAGAACAATAAGCAGCAGCAGCTGTATCGGAGTACGCGCCCAGCGGGTAACCCTGAAACCTACAAGATTGAAAAATCCGCAGAGGCGAAGGTTTGCATTAATTACCATCATCGAGAAAAGCAGGACAATTGTATTACCGTCAATTGACGCATATGCCTGCTCGAGCGAGATCGAACCGCATGCAATAAGCAGGACCGCACCGATGAGCGCTATGGTGGCCCGGTTCATACGGAAACTCGGAAGCCGGCCGACCGCTACACCTGCGAGAGTCAGCAGAATGATTAATGTGTAAATCAGGTTCATGTATAAGAAATCAGAACCACAGAACTTCGCTTTCTGCCTCAGACGCCCTTGTTCCTGCCGAATCAGAACCGGAAACAACAGCTACGCTGGCATACTGGTCAGCCATCTGCGGGTCCAGATTCCTGAGCTGTGCCATCGCTGCGTCCACTTCCTTTTGATTTCCCAGAGCGGCTGCCGCCTTTGCCAGGTTGATCTGCAGTTTTGCATTATTCGGCAGCTGAACAGCTGCTTTTCTGAAATATTCAAAGGCGGTTGCGGCATCAGACTTAAGCATGGATAGATTCCCCAGGTTGACCATAGCCGATGTACTTCCGTTATTTGCAGAGTCCTTAAAATATTTGGAAGCCTCATCATAGAATCCGTATTTAGCGTAGAGTACTCCCCTGTCATTGGCGGCCTTGGCATAGGAAGGGCCTTTTTCCAGAGGCCTGAGAAGAGCAATTCTTGCAGCCAGTTCCCTGTTGACTGCCGAAGAACATTCCGCTTTGAAATTCTTCAGCAGCTCAGCTGCGTTCGGCAGACTTACGGTCGACCTGTCCGCAGGCAGTCCGACAGGTGCATACGATTCCCATGCCTCGTGCACCGGATAAAAAGCCGCCTGGTTCGATTTGGAGGCGGTCCGCCACTGCTCTGCCGCCTTCCTCCAGACTTCACCGAAGCCTGATCCGCGCATTGTTGTCTCGATCGGCAGCCACACTTTGTCGTTGTAAACAATCAGCTCATTCATATTCATACCGCGGTCGGCAGCCTGTTCCTCATCCAGCCCGAGTGAGACAGCAATGAAGATATGTCCCGGAACGGTCACAAAAGCTGATTCAATACCCACCGCCTCGAAACATGACGCATACAGGACCGAAAGATCCGCGCAGTCGCCGGCACGGAACCCGAGGGTCTGCCTCGGATACTTC